>NZ_JANZKV010000083.1 GCF_025060895.1 Stieleria sedimenti
TCATCGCGAACAAACATAGATTCCGTTAGAGTCAGCAGATTTGAAATAGAAGATTTGAGATTGATCCAAACGGTCCGTCGCAGGATGGACTCGATGCACGTCGATATTCTGATTAGGCTAGTGATACCGATCTGCCGCCCGCCTCCACGGACCATCTCCTTGATGAACGTTTATCGAATCGCACTGATCCTGGCCCTGCATCTCGCTTCGGGTGTGATCGCCCAGGCCGACGTGACGGACTTTGGCACCTGGTCGCTCGTGGAGGACCCCGCCCATCCCGGATTCAGTGCGACGGCCCACGGCACCTCCGCCACGCTTTCTGCCGCAGACCTCGCGATTCCTGCCGGAACCGACATCGGCTATCAAAGTGTCAACGGATCGACACCGCAAACTTCGACGAGCGGATTTTACTTCCGTCCCGACGCCGACTTTTCGCTGGCGATCGATTACGCCTGGACCTTCTCCAACAGTCCGTCGGGTTTCCTCGGCCTCGGTTTCGGGATCGGAGAAGACAGCGACGGAATGAATTCGGCGGGCGTCGCGATGGGAACCTCCAACGGCTCGCCCTTCCTCTCTTTCGGCGGTGCCGCGCGGATCAACGACGTCGACCAAGCCCCCGTGGCACTCGGCGGAAGTCTGTTTCTGAACCCTTCGTCTGCATCGGGCACCCTGTTCGTCGCCTACCAAGCGTCCAGCGGCGACGTGACCGTTGGAGCCGCGACAGCCGTCGACGCGGCCGCCCCAACGGTGTCCCATACCTACACGGGGATTCAAAACCAGTGGTCCGGCGATGACTTGATGACCAGCTTCTTCATCCGCAGCGACGAACGAGCGCCACTGAGCGCCTGGGGTGGGGGGAATGCGGATGCCGTGTTCAGCAACTTTCGCGTGCTAAACGGCAACCCGGTCGCGATCCCCGAGCCATCCACCGCGGTCGCGACCCTGTTTTTGGTTCCCGTATTGATCTGTCGACGAACTCGCACGGGCGTTCGTCGTCGCCGGTAAGCGCCTCGATCTCGCCGTCCGGATTCACGACTCCGGTTCCTCGTCCGTCGATCTCACGAACGGGTTGGAATGCGAGACATTTCGTCGGCGGTGTTCGGGGTGCCCCTCGTTTTCAAACGTGAACGAACGGTATTCGCCCGGATGCTCCGCCAACGATTGCAACTCCGCCGCGACCGTTTCCGCTTGATAACCAAGCGACGACAGTCCGATCCAAAAGACCAGCATGCAAAACGCAGTGGCAGCCAGACAGATCGCGGAGTGGGAAAGCGTAATGATCGCCGCAAAGAAGCGATCGCAGTGTGCCGCATTGGAAATCATCAACAGCACGACCACAAACGAAGCCGGAGCGGCGAGAAAGCAAAGCGGCCCCAGAAATGCGTAGCAGACCAACACGGTTGCCGCAATCGCGGCGATCATCTTCAACTTCACGCCGACACAGCCCCAATAGCTCGGGATCTCCTCGCCAAAGTAGGCCATGCACAACTGCAACGAAAACACCCAGCAGGCGAACACGGCGGTCAGGAAAGCCAGTCCGGTCGCGATCAATAGCCAACCGGTCGCACCAATCTGAATCACATCAATCATTTGAGTTCCGATTTCTCAACGCGTCATAGTGACTCTCGCGCCACGTCGCGACCGCTCGGGTTTACAATCGCCGTCCGTTTCCATGCCGACCATTCGGCTCAAAAAGATAGGACGGGATTTCCTGTCGCCCAAACGCTGCCCTCCCAGGCTCTCCGCGTCGACGTTCGGATTGCCACGTCAACCTTCATAATCGCCCCAAGTGTTCCCCGGATCCTTTCATGGCCCCCACCACGCCCTTGTTCGGCTCGTTCATTTTGACCCTCACACTGACGGGTTTCACCCTCCATGCGGCAACCCCGGCAGGTCTGGTCGGCGATGGCATTGCCGATGACACCGCGGCGATTCAAGCCGCCGTTGATGCGAAAACCGGATCGATCGAGTTCGGGCGTGGGATCTATCGGCTCACCCAAACGATCACGATCGATTTGGACCGTGTTGGCTGGACCAGCTTGTCCGGAAACGGCGTCGCACAATTCAAAATGGAAGCGGGCGGCCCCGCATTTCGGTTCGTCGGAACCCACGGCGGAACAGCCAGTCCGCCGACGGTCAAGCCGAACGTGTGGGATCGACAGCGGACGCCGATGGTCGACGGCATCGAGATCCTAGGTGGTCATCCGGACGCCTGCGGAATCGAAGCCGACGGCACCATGCAATTGACACTCACTCGTGTCGTCGTCCGCAAAGCCAAGCATGCCGTTCACCTGACCGGACGCAACCGCAACGTCACGCTATCCGAGTGCCACCTGTACGAGAACGCTGGCATCGGTGTGTTCTTGGACCGTTTGAATCTGCATCAAATCAACATCGCCAACTGCCACATCAGCTACAACGCCGGTGGCGGCGTCGTTTCGACGGGAAGCGAGATCCGCAATTTGCAGATTGGGACCTGTGACATCGAAGGCAATATGGGTGATGCGTCGTCCACGCCCACCGCAAACGTCTTGCTGGATTCCACCGACACCTCCGTCGGCGAAGTCGCCATCGTCGGTTGCACCATCCAGCACACCCACGACGCCCCCGATTCGGCAAACATCCGTATCAACGGCTGGTCCAACGAACGCCCCTTCACCGACGAACGCCGCACCGGAAACATCACGGTCGCCGACAACGTGCTCTCGGATGTCCAGACGAACATCGACATCACCGGTGTGCGAGGCATCACGATCACCGGCAACACGATGTGGAAAGGTTACACGGCCAATGTCATCGCAAAGAATTGCCGACAGGTCGTCATGACCGGAAACCTGTACGATCGCAACCCGCGCTATCACTATGGCGACGGGGCCAAGGCCAAGCTCGGCGTGATGCTGGAAGACTGCCGGGACATCACGATCAACGGCGAACACTACGGCGGCGAAGTCCTGGAGCATCGCGCCGCCCTGCAACTGCGCCACTGTGACGGAGTGAACATCCATGGTTGCAGCTTTGCACGAGTCTCCCGCGCCGGCATCCTCGTCGATTCCGTCCCGTTCGGCCAGATCTCCGGCTGCTTGTTCACCGGCATCGCGGACATGGCCACCCCAGTCGAACAACAAGGGACCAGCGACGTCGACGCCCAAACCAATCGCTTCCGCAGACTGCCGTAGAGCCTCGCACCAGGTGAAGAAGTCACCCTCCCGTGTGGAGGTCGTGCAGTTTGAAAGTCACCCTCCCTGGCAGCGAGGGGAGGGTCGCTTTAAACCGCACGACCTCCGTAACCACGGTGACACAGGCGTTGGAAAACCGCGCCCCCGCCGACAACGCGGGCACCGAACTGTCGAGCTCCGCCCACGTTGCCGCGACTCCTTAATGGACCGACGGTCGACTAAATGAGACTTGGTCGCTAGGATTCCCAGCGTGCCAGCAGGCGCCAGCGTGCCCTACCAACCGACTCAGGAGACGAGAGTGTTCAAGAGGCTTGCCGTGACCAGCGTAGAAAAACAGGGCGTCCGCGCTCGGGCCGGGGCGTTGGGGGTGGGGCTGGCGTTCGTCTGGTTCGCCCTGTCGACCACCGGATGCGGCAAACCGACGATCGCGTCTCGGGAAAAAGCTCCGTTGCCGGTGACGGTGATGACGCTTTCCAAATCGATCCCCCAATCCTCGTATTCCGCTTCGGGAAGTGTGAAATCGTGGAAAACCGAAGACCTCGGGTTCGAGGTGTCCGGACGCGTCCAGTGGGTGCTTGAACCGGGGGAAGACATCGACGGTCGCCTGGTTGATCCCCAGGACAAGACCAAAGTCATTATGGAAGGAACGAAACTGGCGCAAATCGAGCCCGCCCGCTATGAAATCGCGTTGCAGACGGCCGAGGCGAATTTGGACGTCGCGTTGCTGGGGAAAGAAGAGATCGAGATCCAGCTGGACGAATCGCTGCCCGCCCAAATCGAGTCGGCTGAAGCAGATTTGGAGTTGGCGAAAGCGGAATTCGATCGCATTGAAAAACTGGCCAGCCGCAACGCGGCGTCTCAAAGCGAATTTGAGCAAGCCAAGAATCTGGTCGCCACACGATCCGCCGCGGTGCTTTCCTTGTCGGCCAGCAAGAAACAAGCCCAGGCGCAGCTGAAGTCGGCCGATGCGCAAATCAAGCGGGCCAAGCAGGCGCTTCGCGACGCCCAACGTGATCTGGACAACACCGTCTTGTACGGATCGTACCAGGGTCAGATTTCGAAGGTGTCGGTCGTGCCCGGCAGCGTGGTCTCGGCCGGTTCTCCCGTGTTGACCCTGCAGATGACCAACCCGATCAAGGTCGAAGTCGAGTTGTCTGCATCGCAGTCTCGCAAAATGCGAAAGCGTCGCAGTTTACCGGCTTCGTTTGCCCTGCCAGACGGTTCGCGCCGTGAAGCAACGGCGTTCGTTTACAACATCGACCCGAGTGCGGACCCGACGACTCGAACGTTCACCATGACACTGCTGATGCTCAATGAAAAGTTTGCCGACCAAGTGGCCGGCCAGATCGACGAGCGGCGTGTTGCACGCTCGGAAGACCTTTGGCCGATCCGGCTGAACCAGATGATGGGGACGAAAAAAGGGGTGATTCTGGTGGAAGAAAAATCGATCCGGAACGACGAGGCGGGCGATTACGTGTACCTGGTGACCAACGCAAAGCATGATGAAGTCCTGCCGCCGATCCTGAAGGTGCGGCGTCAGGGCATCGTCAAGAACGATTTGCTGATTCCGTTCTTAGGCAACTGGTCCTTTCAATCGATCACGTTCGTCGATTCACAGGGGCAGCCCGAAACCGTCGACCCCGACTCTCTGTACGTCGGATTGCTCGAAGACGGCCGACCGCCCGGACCGGAATGGGATGGAGAATCGGTCGTCCTGGACGGCGGGTCACAGTGGATGCTTCGGCCCGGTGACCTGGTCGACATCGACCTATCCGAAGAAGGCACTGAACTCGGGTTTCACGTGCCGGTCGAAGCGATCTTTCAAACGTCGGACAAGTCATCGCTGTTTGTCGTCCGGAACGGACGCGTCGACGAGATTCCGGTCACGCTCGTCCCCAATGACAATTTGGACGAAGGGTCCATCATGCAGGTGCAGTCGCCCAAGCTGAGCGAAGGCATGCAGGTGGTCCGCGACGGCGTGCATTTATTGCGAGACGGCCAAACGGTCAATGTCGTCGGCCAAGCACCTGTTGCGATGGAGGCGAACTAGGACATGCCTGCTTCAACGCCATCGTTGCCATCGTGGTCACTTGCATCGCTCGCGGTCCGCTATCGCCCGATCGTCTTTTCCCTCGTCCTGCTCGGCCTGGCAATCGGGGCAACCACGTTCGTGACGATTCCGCGCCGCGAAGACCCCGAATTCACGATTCGCGTCTGTGTCGTCTCGACCTCCTGGCCCGGCGCCTCGGCCGTCACGGTCGAAGAACTGATCACCGACAGAATCGAACAAGACCTGACCAGTATCGAGGAAGTCAAACTGACGCGATCGACCACGGTGACGGGCCGGTCGACGATCTTCGTCGAACTGGAAGACCAGATCGCTCCGGACAAGATTCAAAACGTCTGGGACAAAGTCCGCGCCCGCGTCGACTTGGTCCCGATGCCCTCGTCCGACGTGCGTCCAATCGTCAACGACGAATTCGGCGATACCGCGGTGCTGGTGCTGGCCGTTCACCAAATCCCTTCGGGCGGTCGAAAGACCATCCGTCCCCAGGATCGATACTCGCCACGCGAACTCGAACGCTTCGCCGAAGACGTGCAGGACGCATTGCGGTTGCTGCCTGGGGTGGCCAAAGTTGAGATGTTTGGTGAACGCGAAGAAGCGATCTACATCGAGACGGAGATGGCGAATTGGGCACAGATCGGACTGACCACCGCCCAACTCGAAACGCTGGCCCAAGAACGAAACATCATCCAGGCCGGCGGCGAACTCGACACCCGAGCGGGTCACTATTCCGTCAAGACAGGCGGAGAGTTCAATGCGGTGGAAGAGATCGCGCAAATCGCCAGCACCGTCCGCACCGACGACGGGGACAACAGCGTTCCCCTGACAGAATTCGGGCTAACGATCCAGCGCGGGTACGAGGACCCGGCCAGTTACCTCTGTCGCGTCGGCGATGCATCGGGGGCCACCGGCGCGGTGATGCTAGGAATCACGATGAAATCGGGGGCCAACATCATCGATGTGTGCCGCGATTCCAAGCAACGCGTCCACGAATTGACCGAACTGCAACAGCGTTTGCCGCCGGATGTGGCCGTGACGGCCATTTCCGATCAATCGGAAAGCGTGACGAAAAAAATCCGCGATGTCATCATCAACGTGGTCGAAGCGGTTTTGATCGTGATCGCCATCGTCTATCTCGTGGTCGGTTTTCGAACCGCGTTCGTGATGGCCGCCAACATCCCGATCGTCGTGATCCTCTCCATCGGCGTGGTTGCGGTCTTCGGCGTCCAATTGGAACAGATCTCGCTCGCCGCCTTGGTCATCTCGCTGGGCTTGCTCGTCGACAATGCCGTGCAGGTCTGTGACCAGGCCCGGACCAATCAGATCGCCGGCATGGCACCCTTTCCCGCGGCCATCGACGGTGCCAACACGCTGGCCATCCCGATGCTGGTCGGCACCCTGACGACGATGGCGGCGTTTGTCCCGATGCTGTTTTCGCTCGAAGGAGGCGGTAAAGAATATGTTTACAGCTTGCCTGTGACCGTCTCCACCACCCTGGCGCTCAGTTGGTTGCTGGCGATGACCTTTTGCGTGATCCTGGCCGGGCTGTTTATCCGTGCGCCTCAGGACGATCAAACCGGATCGCCCGTCGTGTCCTGGTTGCGGCGACTTTCGACACATTTCCCACGTTTGCGACGCCGGCGCCCGGTCGCATCCGGAGAACAGCACGGTGAACCGGAACGAGCCGGCAATCACGCCTTCAATCTCTACACCCTCGTCGGTCGCAGGGCCGTTGATGCCAAATGGCTGACCGCCGTGGCCACTGCGGCGTTGGTCGTCGCGATCTTGATGTTGCCCGTCAGTTCCGAATTCTTTCCCGAAGCCGCCGGAACCCAATTTGCGGTCAAAGTCATCCTGCCGGAAACCGCCACGATCGGGCAAACCGATGCGACGGCTCGCCGGGTCGAATCGATCCTGCGAAAACTCAGCCGCGGCCCCGGCGAGGATTTCGATCGATTGAGAGCCTACCGGACCCTGGTCGGCGGCGGCGGCTCACGATGGCACCTGGGCTGGGATCCCGAACCACAGTCACGGTCGTTCGCCGAAATCTTGGTCCGCACCACCGACAACGCGGTGACGAAAGCGTATGCCCAGCGTGTCCGCGACGTGGCCGAGCGCGGCGATGCAGCGCTCGGGATTGCCCCCATCGTGGGCGCCAGGGTCGTCCCGGTTCAATTGGCACTCGGACCGCCGGCCGACCCGCTCGTCCTGCGCATCGCCGGAAACGGTTTTGCCGACCCCACCATCCTCCGCAACACCGCCGATCGCCTCAAGCGACTCGTCGCAGAACAACCCGAAACTTGGGATGTAAATGATTCCTGGGGCGTCGACGGCTACCAGATCCGGGTCAATGTCCATCAAGACCAAGCCGTGCTCGCCGGCGTCACGAATTCTCAAATCGCCAAAACCCTGACGTCCTATTATTCGGGATTGCGATTGACCACTTTTCGCGAAGGTGACCATCAAGTTCCCGTCTACTTTCGCCTGCGGGCCGGCCAGCGCGAGTCGATCGCCGGGCTTCAAGAGTCCTACGTCGAAGGAGATCGCGGCAAGGTTCCGTTGGCATCGATTGCCAGTTTGGAACCCACGTTTGAACTGGCCCGAATCGAACGTCGCAAGATGAACCGCACGATCGAGGTCAGTTCCAGGATGGAACCGGGAGTGACGGGGAACGACGTCGTGTCACGCATCTTAAAGTCCGACGAGTTGCAGCTGATTCGCGACAGCCTGCCAGCCGGCTACACCATCGAACCCGGCGGTGCCTATGAGGAAAGCGCCGAAGCGGGCGGGCAAATGATGATGTCCTTTTTGATCTCGTTCTTGCTGATCGTGTTGTGCTTGATCTTTCAGTACAACGGCTGGTCGAAACCGTTGATCATTCTCTCCACGTTGCCGTTGGCGTTGGTGGGTGCCTGGCTGGGCCTGTTCCTGTCCGACAAGTCATTGGGATTCATGCCCCAGTTGGGAATCCTCGCGCTGTTCGGAATCGTACTCAACACGGCCATCATCTTTGTCGAGTTCGCGGACATCTTGATCACACAAAAGGCGACCGAGAAACAGGGCAACGGCACCGCCGACGGCCCCATCCTGGGCCTGTCGGTCGATGAGTTTCGCGACTGTCTGATCGAGGCCGGCAAACAACGCATGTTGCCGATCTTCCTCACCACGGCAACGACCGTCGGCGGGTTGATCCCCCTGGCGCTCAGCGGAGGTCCACTCTGGGAAGGTCTGGCGTGGTGCATGATCGTCGGCTTGCTGCTGACGACCGTCCTAACACTTTTTGTCGTTCCCGCCTTCTATGCGATCCTGGTGGAAACGTTCGGCGTCAGCCCGGTGGTGTTGCCGACCGCGGAAACCGGAAATCCACCATCCAACCCAGTGAGCCTTTGAAACATGAACTGGCAACGGGCCAGACGCCCTGAACAAAAAGCCGAACGGATCTCAGCGATCCTCGATGCGGCGGCCGAACTGTTTGACGACAACGAGTTCGATACGATCTCCATGCGCGACGTGGCCAATCACGCGGGACTCGGAAAAGCCAGCTTGTACCACTACTTTAAAACCAAAGAAGAAGTCTTTCTAACCTTATACCGTGAAGAGCTTGGGCGTTGGCTGGAAAGTGTGACGACGGGGCTCGGGCGACTGCGGAAACCGACCCCCAAACGAGTCGCCGAGGTGCTGACGTCGGCACTCCAGCGGCACGAGCGGTTCTGTCGTTTGAAGGTCCTGTTCGCATCCGTCCTTGAACGGAATCTGTCACCAGATTTCTTGATCGAATACAAACGCTCGCTGGTGGGGCCGGTCGAAGCATTCGCCGCCACGATCAAGTCGGTCACGCCACACTTTTCCAGCGCTGACGCGAAAGCGTTTGCGTTTCAGCATCATGCCTTGGTGGCCGGACTTTGGCCGATCGCCAACCCCTCACCCCAGGTCGAATCGGTTTTGCAGGCGTTCGAATTCCAAGGCTTCCGCACCGAGTTTGCTCCCCTGTTGACTCGAACCTTCGTGAACCTGCTCTCGCCGATCGACTGATCCGCTGGCCTTCGTCTTGCCCCCATCGTCTTGCCCCCCAACCCACACACCCTACCCCGGGCGATGTTCCCCAACCCGATCCACCACCCCACGCGGTGGACCACGCCCCTCCGCATCGGGTGACACGGCCGCTACATTCTCGCCTCGCCGCTTCTGTCACAGGCAAATTTTGGCGCCTTCGGCGATCGGATCGGATAACCTAGTGCTGCGTCAGCGCCAACTGTCCGGGTTGCGTTTGTCGAGCGGAAGAGTGCTTCGCATTGTTGGTAGCTGCCCCCTTTTCCGCAGCTCTTCTGTCTTCTCCTGCTTCGCTCATCGATTCGCCTCCATGATGCCCCTTCTGCACCAAGCCTCGGCGTCTCGAAATCGCCGCCGTCACGATCGCACGATTCGACGCCAACGCCTTTCCTCACGGATCGAGCAACTGGAACGGCGTGACTTGCTGGCTTTCGACATCAGTCTTTTCGCGGACATCAACCAACAAGGTGTTTCGTCAGTCATCGACAACGTGGTGGAATTCAAAGGCCAGGCCTTCTTCGTCGCCGATGACGGACGCAGCGGAAGCGAACTTTGGAAGAGTGACGGCACGCTCGATGGCACCCGCCAGGTCGCCGATTTGTTGCCCGGTGTGGATGGATCCCTGCCGGAAGACTTGACCGTGCTGGGGTCAGAACTGTTCTTCACGGCGCTTGACGAACTCGGCGAGACCGATCTTTGGAAAACCGACGGCACAACCGCCGGAACGAGCTTGGTGTTCGATGCCGATGCCAATGGAGCCTTTTACCTTCGCGACCTGACGGCATCGGGCGGCAAACTATTCTTCACCGCCTATCAATACGAATCGGGTTACGAGTTATGGGTCCACGACCAGACCCTCGGCGGGACGATCCTGGTCAAAGACATCAATCCGGATCAAAGCATCATTGACCGGCCGAGAGAATTAACGGACGTCGACGGCACGCTGTTCTTTACCGCCTACGAAAACGGCTATTACAATCGCGAGTTGTGGAAGAGCGACGGGAGTGAGGCGGGGACCATGATGGTCAAGGACTTGGCGATCGACATGAGCGATCCGTTGAATCCGGATCCCTCGCTCAGTTCCTACCCGACGTACTTGACCAACGTCGACGGCGTGCTGTTCTTCGTCGCGGAAGACCCCGTCAACGGCGTAGAACTGTTTCGCAGCGACGGCACGACCGCAGGCACCCTGCAGGTTGCCGATCTCCATCCGAACGGGTCCTCGTACCCCGACGACCTGACGGCATTCGACGGCCATGTTTTCTTCTCTGCCGATGACGGGGTGACGGGCCGGCAATTGTTCAAGAGCCAGGTCGCGACGGGGACCACCACGATGGTCGCCAACACGGCCGGCGGTAACAATCCCTCCAACCCGACCGATCTGGAAGTCGTCGGGCAAGAACTGTTCTTTGCCGCCGAGGGAGCCGTGCCGGCGAGCACCGTTAGCGCCGACGCCCCGACGCTGTTGGCCAACAATTCCATCCTCAATGGAGCAGCCTGGGCCGGCATCGTGACAGGCCTGACCACCGGCCCCGATCGCGGCAACCTCGCCAGGTTCGGAGGCAACGGCGTCTTCACCGCCAAGCCCCAGACCAGTGCCAACGACGGTCCCGGCTGGGTGGCCAACGGTGCAAAAATCGGCGACGCGGGTGTGGGTCTTGAAACTCTCGCGCTCAACGATTTTTATCTCGCCGACATTGACTCGGGTGACTTGGCCAACGACTCCTGGGAATGGACGGTTTCAGATGCCGCAGGTCTGACCAATCTCGCGTTCACCGGATTTGCCTCGGGGAATCAATTCGATGAACCGCACGAAGGCTTGGTCTTTGAACTGTTCCTCAATGACTCGACGACCCGAACGTCGCTGTTGGAGGTGGCCGGCGACGACTTGGACAACTGGTTTGCCGGGCGATCGGCCAACAACATTGCGATCTCCCATCCGGGCGGCCCCACCATCACGAAGGCCACCATCCGCATGACCATCGGACGCGACGGTGCCCCGGCGTTTGCCGACGGCGGCTCCGAAGCGGTTGTCGTCAACGCAAAACTGACCGCCGAACTGTCGCCGATGACGACGGCGCGGGTACCGGTCGGCCGCGAACTGCACAAGACCGATGGAACCACCGCCGGCACGGAACTGATCGACGATTTCGTCACCGACGGCAGTGCCAATCCGAGTGGTTTGACCGAGTCGGGAGGCTTGCTTTACTTTTCCGCCGATGAACCGGTGGGGTCCGGTCGAGAGTTATGGGTCAGCAACGGCACGCAAAGCGGAACCATGCGATTGATCGACTCGCAGCCCGGCAGTGACGAGTATGGGGCACCGCTGGATGGTGATCCGCAAAACCTCACCGACATCGGCGGAACGTTGTTCTTCACAACACTCGACGAGACGGCAGATCGCGAACTCTGGGCCAGCAACGGCACCGCGCCGACGACCCGCCCCATCGCCAACATCAATCCCGGCACGCAGTCGGCCGATGTCCAGCAATTCACTCCGGTCGGCGACCTGCTGTACTTCGTCGCCGACGATGGGATCAACGGCGAAGCGGTTTGGAGGGCTGACCCGACCGCCCAAACGCTCACCCTGGTCGCCGACATGACCCCTTCGTCCATCGACTCGGTTTCCGGGCTCGCCAAATTCGGCAGCGGTGTTGTGTTCTACAACTCCATCGCCGGCTCCGGCGGCGGGATGTATTACCACGACGGTTCCCAAACCATTGAGTTCATGGCCGGAGTTCCCGTCGCCGTCACGTTGGATGGCACCATGTTCGTCGAAAACCAAGCGGACAACCGGGTTTACTTCGTCACCAATGACGCGACCAGCGGCGAAGAACTCTGGAGCAGCGACGGGACCATGGCGGGAACCGCGATCGTTCAGGATTTGAACAGCGGAAGCACAGGCAGCGAGCCGTCAGAACTGACGTCGTTCAATGGACAGATCTACTTCGCTGCCGATGACGGCAACTCCGGACGAGAGCTCTTTGCGGCGAGCGCCGGCGGTGGAATCCAAATGGTCCGCGACCTCAACCCGGGCGCCATCGGGTCCGACCCGCAGGAGTTGACGGTCAGTGGCGGCAATCTATTCTTCGCCGCCGATAACGGCAGCAACGGGCGAGAGCTGCACACCTCGACCGGGACCCAGCTGGACATCCACCCGACCGGATCGTCCAACCCCAACGCACTGACCGACATCGGCGGTACCCTCTACTTTGCCGCGGACAACGGCGTTGATGGGACCGAACCTTTTCTGTCCGACGGCACCGCCGCCACCCAAATCGCCAACGTCGGTCCGCTCAGCAGCAGTTCCAACCCCAGCGGGTTCACCGAGGCCGGCGGTCAAGTTTACTTTGCCGCCGAGCAATCCAACCGCGGCGCACTGTTGGAAGTCTTCTCCGGCATCACCGGGACACAACTGGCCAATTTGATCGCCGCGCCGAATTACCCCGATGCCCCAGACTCGATTGCACTGCTCGACTCCTTCGAAATCCCGACCAATGTCGCCGACAACTACGGTGCCCGCGTGCGCGCGTACTTGACCGTGCCCACGACAGGCGACTACACCTTCTGGATTGCTTCGGACGACCAAGGTTCGCTGCTGCTGAGCACGGATGACAACCCGGCCAACGCAGCTCAGATCGCTTCGGTCCCCGTCTGGACCAGCTCTCGACAATACGACAAGTACCCCAGCGATCAACAGTCGGCGCCGATCTCCTTGGTCGCCGGACAGGTGTATTACATCGAAGCGTTGATGAAGGAAGGCACCGGCGGCGACAATTTGTCGATCGCCTGGTCCGGCCCGGGAATTCTCGGACCGACCGTGATCGGCCAGCAGTACCTCACCCGCTTCGGAGTCGCGCCCACGGACCTGGGCAGCGGACGTGAACTCTGGATCACCGACGGAACGCCCGCCGGCACGGAACTGGTCGCCGACATCCAACCGGGCCTGCCAAGCAGCAACCCCGAACCCAAAGCCTCGACGGGATTGAGATTGTTGCTGAGTGTGACCGATGACGGGCCCGTCGGGCGGGAGCCCTACAGCAGCGGAGGCACCGCGGCGAACACCTCGCTGATCGAAGATCTGAACCAGGACCTGCGATTCGGAAGCCGACCCGAAGGGTTTCATCCCTTTGGCGGCGATTTCCTGTTCGTCGCCGATGACGGCCTGATCGGAAACGAACTCCATCGATTAACCGCCAACGCACCGGTTGCTCCCGATGTGGAAGTCGCCGCGCCGCCGGGCGTCTATCCGCCGGTCGGCCAGCAACAACGCTCGATCGTTGACTCGATCAGTTTGGTCTTCGACGAAGAAGTCCTGGTCTCGGAGACGGAGTTCGAATTGACCAACCGGGACACGAACACCAAGATCACGTCGCTGATCGTCAACTCCACCTTTCAAAACGGCCAGACGATCGTTGAACTCACGTTCGGTCCCGGTCCGTCGGTGATCTCCCGTGATCCGTCCGGCACAACCGGTTTGCTCCATTCGTTGGCCGACGGGAACTACCAGCTGACGGTGCCGGCGGCGGCAATCGAATCGGTGCAGACGGGATTGGGCCTGGCCGGCGATTGGGTGCACGGCGAAAACGCAGCCGACCAGTTTTTCCGATTCTATGGTGACAGCGATGCCGATCGGGATGTCGACGGCCAAGACTACGGACGCTTCGGACTGACGTTCCTTCAATCAGCACCGGGCACCTACAATCCGGATTTTGATTTCGATGGTGATGGAGACGTCGACGGTCAAGACTACGGCCGATTCGGGCTTCAATTCCTGCGCCGCCTCGACCACTCCTGACGACGGCCGCAACCCGGCACTCACACCTGCCAGAGCCCGTGTTGGATGCCACCTTGGAAGAAGATCGCGCACTTCCCGTGACCGGGGAGCTCCATCGGCGCAACCGCGACCTCGCCCCCGGCTTTCTCGGCCGATGCGACCGCGGCATCAATGTCATCGACCAGCATGTAAGGCCGAACGATGGGCGTCTCGGTTTCGTGCATCGGAGCCCGCACACCAATCTTTCCCCCGCCGGCTAACGTGGCCGTGCGCGCATTGCCAAGCACCGGATCGCCGGGCTCGAACGCTACGCCATGGAGTTGGGAAAGCGTCTCGCACACGACGTCAACGTCCGGCGTGACGAACTCGAGATAGTGGACTTGCATTGATTTCCTCGCTCCATTGAAATTGGTTTGAACACGTCAAGCGTGAGTCGACAACATTCCGCCACCACCGCTTCGTCCAGTTTTACGGCAACGTCGAGTTGCTGGAATTGCTGCGACAACGCACGGGACTCCAATTGAACGAGTTCGGCGATGAAGAAGCAAAGGCCCAGTCATGGGGGGACCGGCATCGACGGTTGAGCCGGCGTCATCGCGACGTTTTGTTGCGAGACTGCGGCGGTGCGTAGGCTTCGTAGCTCGGGGCGTCGTACATGGAACGCAGTTGGTCGTACGTTTCGTGAAGTTGCTTGCGGACTTCCGCGTATCCCTCATCGGAATAAACATTTCGCATCTCGGCGGGATCCTTGACCAAATCGAACAGCTGCCATTCATCAGTCCACGGAAGGTAGAACAGCTTGTGCGTGTGTGTCCGAACGCCGAAGTGTTGCGGCACGGCGTGCTCACCGAGCTCGTAGTAGGCGTAATAGACCGAATCGCGAATCTGTTGATCGCTGTCCTTGAGCACCGGCATGATCGACGTCCCTTGAACTTCGTCGGGAGTTTCCATGCCGGCCATGTCCAAGAACGTGGGGGCGTAATCGATGTTTTGAATCAATGCCGTCGGCTTCGAGCCCGGCTGAACCACGCCCGGCCAGCGGATCACAAAGGGCATGGTGAACGACTCCTCAAACATCCATCGTTTGTCGAACCAACCATGTTCGCCGAGATAAAACCCTTGGTCGGACGAATAGATCACGACGGTGTTGTCAGCCAATTGGTGATCGTCCAGGTAGTTCAACAGTCGGCCCACGCTCTCATCGACTGCCTTGACCGTTTCCAGGTAGTTCTGCATGTAACGCTGGTACTTCCAACGCACCAGTTCTCGATGATCGATCTTTCCGGCTTTGTAGTCGTCGATGAAGGCTTTGTTCTTCGGCGCGAAGTGCGCGTCCCACGCCTTCTTTTGTGCCTCCGTCATGCGGTTGTATTCCGGAGTGCCGTAAGACCGAAACTCGGGCAAGGTGACGCCCTGCATCTCTTCCTTGCGCAGCTTTAAATCGTAGGCCCACGTCATGTGCCGATCGATTTCCATTTCATTCTTCGGCAACGTTCGGCTGCGTGTGGCATAGTCGTCGAACAAGTTGTCCGGTTCGGCAATGGTGACTCCGTCCAGCGTTCCGAGGTGGCGAAGGGCGGGCGCAAACGTTCGGTGCGGTGCCTTGTGCTGGCACATCAATAAGAAGGGCTTGTCGGCCTCGCGATCGTCGAGCCACTGGATCGCTTTGTCGGTCGTGATGTCGGTGGCGTATCCGTCAAACCGTTGCTGCTTGCCGTCCATCGAGATGAAAACCGGATTGTAATAGCTGCCTTGCCCGGGCAGGATGTCCCAATAGTCGAAGGCGACGGGATCCGTTTTCAAGTGCCACTTGCCGATCACCGCGGTCTGGTAACCGCCACCGTGCAAGGACTTGGCGACGGTCCATTGAGACTGGTCGAACCCCGCGCCGGTATTGCGCAAGAAACCGTTCTTGTGGCTGTGTTTGCCGGTCAGGATGCAAGCGCGTGAAGGGCCACAGATGGAATTGGCGCAAAAGGAATTCCGAAACAGGGCACCTTCGTTGGCGATACGATCGATATTGGGTGTCGGCGCGACCTCCGCGAGTCGACCACCGTAGGCCGAAATCGCATTCAAGGCATGGTCGTCGGAAAAGATGAACAAAATGTTCGGTCGCTCGGCGGCGAAGGAGGGGGCGAGCGATGCCAGGGTCAGGATCGCCAGAGAAAGGATTCGTCTCATGAAACAGCGTACTTTTCATCGGGGGTGGTGGAGTGGCGTGAACCGATGGAAGGGCGAACCACCGAAGGCTGGTCGCGTCGATCTGTCCATTTTCGCTGCAACCAGTCTAACAACCGGCACGCGATCGCGGTCGCAGCTCCGCCGCCTGGCGATAGACGGCAAGCACGACGGACACAATCTTGACACGAACGGAGCGCGAGGGAGTGGATTATCCACTTTTAGCGGAAGGGCGCGAGCCCTCCGGTGTTTTGGCAAAGATGAAGAACCGGAGGGCTCGCGCCCAATACCGCTAACAATAAACACCCCGCTTGACGTCAAATTAGATGGCATGGGGCTTGCGCCCCGCAGCTAAAACCTCATCAAACACAAGAAATAGATGCTTCACAGCGTTCCCGTTGGTGCCGCAACCGGGCAACGATGTTGCGAACGGCCGCTACTTTCCGATCTACCGGCCCACCTTTTTTGATCTTTCTTTGCCTGGTAATGTTGCGTCGGTCGGCGGCCGAACCAAACTCGTCCGCATCCTGTCAGCCAAGCGGTGGCTGGAGCGATCAACCATGCATTCAATGAGGAGAAAAGGAAGAATGGACGCTGATAAATTTGATGGAATTGCCCGTACAGTCGTGATTTCCGGGATCGGATTGGTCGCCCTGGTGCTGGCCGCCCAAAAGTTTCTGTTTTAGAGCGACCGTCAGTAGTGGACGCCCCCAAGTTGCTGTCATGCCACCCCAGGCGAGATCCGTTCGACCTGACGAAGCACATCGGCGAAGGGGATTTGTTCACAGACCCCAAAACTGGCGTGCCGGGACAGCCGCGAGCGGATCATCTGCGGTGAAGACAGCCCACACAAAAACCGCGCCCTTTGTCGCGCGGTCGCGAAATGGTCCGGATACTGCCGACAGACCTCGGCCAACGCGCGCCGCACGCCGTCACCGATCTCGCGATGGCTGATCGGAGGAATCGTGTGGGGACCTTCGCCGAGGCAATGGCTGCAAACACCACACGCTTCATCCATCACTTCGCCGAAATGTTCGGCCAGCCGACGTGACTGGCAACTCGATGCGCTTGCGATCGCGAACACGTCTTCCAGCCTCGACACCTCCGACTGCTCACGACCGACCACTTTTTCGAAATACTGGTCGGCAATGACCTTGGGATGTTCCAGCCGCCGTTTCCAACGGTACCCGTGAACCAAATCGCTGACGTTGACTTCGATCCAGTTTTGCGCCGCCATGAAGTCGATGGCTTTCACGATCCGCTGCCGATCTTGCCCGAGTGCCTTGGCCGCCGTGACGGTATTGAGTGAGAACCACTTCCGCGCCTTGGTCAATTGACCGAGCAATCCTGCCAGAAACTCACGTCGCTCGCCATCAAAGTTGCTCAAGATCGCGCGAGAGGTCACCAAGGGGTGAATCTTGTACGAATCGTAACGCGGCGACGTCGCTTGCAAGTAACCGTCCAATTCCAAATACGTCAGCAACGTGCGGACGACAAGGATTCGGATGTCGGTTTCGAACGACAACTTGTAGTGAGAAATGAAAAATTCGTCGGGTTGGCCGTGACAAAAATCGATCATTCGTCCCACGCTGTGACGACTGGGGGTATCGCCATAGGTGAAATTTTCCAGCACCACACGATCTTCGGGCAGCAGCAAGAGTTCACAAATCGACTGCCCACCGTCACGTCCGGCACGTCCGATCTCCTGGGCGTAGGCCTCCAGCGACTTGGGCGGATTGTAGTGATAGACGTAGCGAATGTTTGCTTTGTCGATCCCCATCCCGAAGGCGATCGTCGCGACGATGATGCCGTCGTCCGACGCCAGAAAATCCTGCTGGATCGTCGCCCGCGTCTCGGCATCCATCCCGGCGTGGTAGGCGGTCGCGGGGATGCCATCGTCGCTGAGTTGCTCGGCGATCCTCTCGGCCGTTTTTTGTTTCGAGACATACACCAACGTGGCGCCACGCGGTCGCGACTCAACGCGATTGCGGAGCGTCTCGTAGTGGTCGGCCGCAGTGACGACGGTGCTTTTTAGTTGCAAATTGGGACGATGAAACGGAGTACGGATCGCATCGTCGCGTTCAATCGCAAAGGCCTTGCGAATGTCCTCCAACACCGCAGGCGTCGCCGTCGCGGTCAGCGCCAGAATGCGATCGGCGTTGAGCGTGCCGGCCAATTCGGCGAGCTTCAAGTAATCGGGACGAAAATTGTGCCCCCACTGACTGATGCAATGTGCCTCGTCGATCGCAAACAGCGAGACATTCAACGAGCCGACCGAGGCGAGAAATCGTTCGTTGAAAAACCGCTCCGGGGCGACGTACAGCAGACGGATCGAACCGTCACGGATTCCCCGCATCGCATCGCGAAATTCTTGCTCGGTCAAGGAACTGTCCAGACGGGCGGCGCGAATTCCACGTGCGGCCAAGGCGTCACACTGGTCCTTCATCAACGCGATCAGCGGCGAAACGACGACCGTCGTGCCGCGGAGCATCTGGCTGGGCAATTGGTAACACAGACTCTTGCCGCCCCCGGTCGGAAACACCGCCGCGACATTCTTTCCGGACAACAGACGCCCAATCACCGCCGCCTGACCGCTGCGGAACTCCGCCAATCCGAATCGGTCCCGCAAAATCTGACGTGCTTCCCCGGCCAACTCCGATTCAGCCAATGTCATGGTCGTTCCTTGTATACTGTGCCTTCGGCTCAATCATCCACCCAGCATGCCTCCCATCCGATGCTAAGGTTTACCAACCCCGCCATGAAATCAATCCCGCTACGTTCATTTTTCTGCTCGCTGGCCGTGATGCTGCTGGCCTGTTGCTGGCACGTAGAAACCTCCGGCCAGGAAACTCCGCCCAACGTCGTGATCATCTTCATCGACGACATGGGCTATGCCGACATCGGCCCGTTCGGCGACACGGGCTATCCGACGCCGAATCTGGACCGCATGGCAGCCGAAGGTCGCAAGTTCACTGATTTCTGCGTCTCATCGGCCGTTTGCAGCGCTTCACGCTCGGCCCTGATGACGGGGTGCTACCACAAACGCATCGGTATTTCTGGGGCACTGGGCCCGAAGTCAAACATCGGGCTGAACCCCAACGAAACGACGATCGCGGAATTGTGCCGCAGCAAAGGGTATCGCACCGCGATTTATGGAAAGTGGCATCTGGGACACCACCCCAAGTTTCTGCCCACCAATCACGGCTTCGACGAGTACTACGGGATCCCGTACAGCAATGACATGTGGCCACTGCATCCGGCCACCGTCGCCAAACGTCGCATCGATCCCGACGCGCCGAGCAGTTGGGCCGAATTGCCGATGATCAAGGACACCCAAATCGTCATCGACAGCATTCAACCGGCCGACCAACAGCAGATGACGAAGCAGTTCACCGAGCGGGCCGTCGAATTCATTCGACGCGATTCCGAAAAACCGTTTTTCCTCTATCTGCCACACCCGATGGTACACGTCCCGTTGTTTGTCTCCGACGAGTTCCGCGGCAAGAGTGGTCGCGGTTTGTTCGGCGATGTGGTGATGGAAGTGGACTGGTCGGTCGGCCAGATCTTGGACGCAATCGAGGACATCGGCGTCCAACGCAACACCCTGGTCGTGTTCACCAGCGACAACGGCCCCTGGCTTTCTTACGGCACGCACGCCGGCAAAGCAACGCCCCTGCGTGAGGGAAAGGGCACGATGTTTGAAGGCGGCTATCGCGAGCCGACGTTGATGTGGTGGAAGGGAAAGATCCCGGCGGGAACCACTTGCGACACCTTCGCCAGCACGATCGATTTACTGCCCACGATCGCCGCACTTGCCGACGCCGAACTACCCGATCATAAGATCGACGGCCACGACATCCGCCCCCTGATGTTCGGCCACAGCGATGCCACGACGCCACACGATTCGTTCGCATGCTTCTACAAGGGCGAATTGGAAGCCGTTCGAAATGAACGCTTCAAGTTGGTGTTTCCACACAAGTACCGCACCCTCAACGGACACCCCGGTGGCACCGGCGGGCTACCGATCGCCTATCAAAACAAGATGGCCAAGCGGGCGCTGTACGATTTGGACAACGACATCGGTGAAACCACCGATGTGTCGGCCGAGTTCCCCGACGTTGTCGCCGTTTTGGAAGCCGCGGCGGCCAACTATCGCAACGAGATGGGCGACAAGCTGACCCAAACCAAAGGGACCGAGATCCGGCCGGCCGGAAAGCTGGAACCGGGTGACGAAACCCTGCCGTTGGTTTGGTAACATGCTGGACCATCGGCTTCAATCCAAACTCGTCGATCTCTGTCACCTGCTCATCGACCAACGTCGCGCCAGAGTCATTGTCCCGCCTTATGATGCGAGTTCGGGGTTCTGGTTCGGCGGCGGAAACATGGCGGTCGGTCCCGATGGCGCTCTCTATTTAGTCGGCCGCTACCGCAATCACGGCGATTCACGAACCGGGTTGGCTGCGGGCAGCCGCGGGCTGGAATTGGCGATCTTTCGATCAAGCGATCACGGCCGATCATTTGAGAAAGTTTTGGGGTGGAGCAAACAAGAACTGTCGCGCCCCGAAACACCGGTGCTGTCGATCGAAGGCAGCGCGATCCGCTTTGGCGACGGTACGGTCGAGCTGTATGTTTCAACCGAAAAAGACCGAGTCGGCTATCCGGCAGAATTTCAACGGTTTCTCAAACCCGGCACCGGCGTTTGGTCGATCGATCGAATCCAGGCCGACGGCATCGAAGGCTTGAAGGACGCGGAAATCGTTCCCTGGCTGGTATCGAAGGAACCGGAGACGATTCACGTCAAAGACCCGTTTTTGTACCAGTCACCGACCGGCCCGTTGCTGCTGTTTTGCTCGCACCCGTTCAATTGGACCTCTTCCAACACGGGGTTCGTGGCTGCGGAAGATCGCGAGACGGCCGACACGGATGCCACGACGCGCTGCGGATCGGCGACGTTTGATTTTTTTCCTCGCGGCAACGTCTGGGACGTCGCGATGACTCGCGGAACGGCGGTCATCGACGTGCCGGCACTCGGTGCATTTCGCGGGAGGAACGTGCAATTGATGTTCTATGACGGCGGTGAATGCGTGCGCGATCACGCGCAACACGCCGAATCGGTTGCCCGCCCCCGCGGCCATTCGTGCGAGGAACTCGGCGGTGCCGCCGTGTTCCTCAACCGACGTTGGCAACAACCGCAACGACTGTCGCGGTACGAGCCCTTGTTTGTCAGCCCGTTCGGCACGGGGTGCAGTCGCTATGTGGACGTCTTGGCTCGCCCCGAAGGGATGTACGCCAGCTGGCAGCAATCACAACAAGACGGATCGCAGCCGCTTGTGTTCCACTTCGTCCCCCGCAGCGAAATCGAGTCCGTGTTGGCCTAGTTGCCACCCCCTCATCCTGCCACCCCATCGTTTTGTCCCCAT
>NZ_JANZKV010000084.1 GCF_025060895.1 Stieleria sedimenti
CCGCGGATGGCGAGCGCCATCCCGCCGGCGCGTTCCAAGGCGAGGCCTTGGGAAGAGGCAAGCAGGATGCTTACCCCACTTGTTCCTGGGAGCAATCAGCCTCGGAGGCTCCCGCCTCCTACTGGCGCACCGCATATGGCGAGCGCCATTCCGCCGGCGCGTTCCAAGGCGAGGCCTTGGGAAGAGGCAAGCAGGATGCTTACCCCGCTATTCCCCACGTGCCAGGCTGAGCAGTTCGTCGCGTTTGCGCAATCGCTCTTTCTTTTCCGCGTCAATCGATTGGCCTTCCGGTACCACGATCTTCTCCAGCGTCGCAATGGCGTGGTCGCGGCGCTGCAGCACTCGCAATTGAATCTGTGCCAATCGCAGACAAGCGTCATCGGCCAGCGCGCCTTGTTTTTCGACCACGATGGCGAGCGGGCGAATCGCGTTGACCCATTGGCGTTGCGTGCAAAGATCCGATGCGTATCGCATCAACGTCGTCTCGGCCAATCCCGCTCCAATTTTAAGCGTGTCCAACCGCAAGAACGCCTGTTGCGCCGCCGGCAAATTGTTTGATTGCAGACTCTGACGGATCACGTAGGCCAAGCGATTGAATTCGGGATGGGCCTGACATTTTTCGGCCACACGCTCCGGCGACACTTCCGATGTCCGTCGTTTCTTTTTACGAGACTTCCGTGGGGTTGCGGCGGCAGCGACGGCAGGGGAGGGTGACTTGGTTTTGGGTTTCCACTTGCTCGACGCGAGACCGATGTACTTGCTTTTCGAAACGTCGCCGCCGGTCACCTGCAACGCCTTTTCCACCGGGTTTTCAATTTCGTCGTGTTGGTCACGATCGCGTTGTCGCTGCTTTTCGCCGTACAGCAACGGATATTGTTGCAACCAATCGTTGCGGGAGATCGCATCCCAGCCTTCACAATCGACCTCGTCGGTTCTCAGAAAGTAGATCCCGATCGGAAATCCCATCAGGGCACCGATCACGTGTCCCATTGCGCCCGACATCGCAAATCCGCTGAACACGACGGACAGGACATCCATCCCGATGAAGAACACGCAGATCGTGACGATGCGTGGTTCGGCGGTCCCAAAGAACGGGAAGAAAAAGTAGAAGACACTGATCTCGTTCTCCGGCGCCCAAATCAGCGCGATCACCATCAGGGTCGAAATCACACCCGACGCACCGCCGGCCGCTTCTTCGCCGCCCAGGAAAAACATCGGGATCTGCACCACCGCGCCGATCAACAGACAGGTGATCAGGTAGATCGCCAAGAAGCGACCGTTTCCGACTTTGCCTTCCACCACCAAGCCAAAGCAGAACAGGAAGAACATGTTGCCCATCAGGTGAAACGGGTCAAAGTGCATGAAATTACCCGTCAGCCATTGAAGCGGATTGATTTGGTTGAACTGGATCAATAGCCGATCCATTTGTTCCGGTTCCCAAGTTCCGATGAAGACCTGGAAGGTGGTCGCAAAAAACACGATGATGTTCGTGACGATCAAGCCTCCCGTGACCCAAGGCAGGTGATAGAGAGGCGCGTCGGTGCTGTAGGGAATGATCATCCAAGGGACTCACGTAGACAAGCAAATCGTCATTTGTGCCCCAAATCATACACCAATCGGGCCGCTCGCTGACGCGTCCCGCTGGCATCGTCGGCGCACGCGCCGGCATGCCAGCACGTGGCGTCAGCCAGTGGCGCGTGTGACCGGGACCTGCGTTGTTGATCCGATGTGGGTATCCTATAGCTTCACTTGCCGTTCGACTTCTTTTTTGATCTTCCTCCACCATGCGTCCAATCGCGTTGCCCGACGGACCTTCTGGCACCGGAACGATTTCGCCGCCTCCGTCTATCGCGGCCGATTGATGCTGCGTCGATGGATCGTCGGAATGCTGCTCGGTACCTTGCTGGTGGCCGCCACCTCACCGTGGTTCGTTCGCAGTTACGTACCACGCATCCAAGATCCGACGCGGGGAGTTGCGGTGCTGCAACCGGGATCGGATTACCGGTGGCGGAGTGAAGGGTACGCGACGACGCGGATCGGGCCGATGGGAATGCCGGGCAGGGGGACCCTGGAACACGATGATCCCGGCGGTCTGCGGTTGGCACTCTGGGGAGACTCCCAGGCCGAAGGCGTTTGCGTGAAGGATCGCGAAAAGATCGCGGCCCAAGTTGCGGGATTGTCTTCCAATCAGATCCACGTTTTTCCCTTCGCGCGGAGCGGCGACGACTGCAACGACTGGATCGCACAGATCGCAACGTTACGCAATCACGATGCGGTCAGAGTGGATGCCCACGTCTTTCTACTCGTTGAGTGGTCCGATTGGACGGTTGAAATCGCTGATGCCAATGAGGGGCTGGATCCATCGCGGTCCAAAATCAGCGCGACAATTCCCGCGTTCCTGATCCAAGCCGTTCGCAACATCGTGACGACCGGTGACGCAACGACACGGCGCCGACTCAGGTTTCGCCCCGGACCGGTCAAGTCGCCAGCACTTTCAAGCGAACGCGGGACTTCCGGAGGGGCAATCGCGTCAACAGCAGAACGATTGTCTGGTCAGTTGGAACGGCTGCGTCGGCAATGCGACGCGCCATGCATCTTCGTTTATGCACCCTTGATCCCCGCGATCATCGACGGTGAAACCACGTTCAACGACCCGGATCAGTGGTTGTTCGATCATTTCCGCCAACTGTGTTCCGATCATGGTTTACACGTTCTCGATGCGCGAGACGCGATGACCGCGGCAGCTCGCGCCGGGGATTGGCCGCGAGGATTTCACAACGGCCAATTCGGCGTGGGGCACTACAACGCGACTGGAAATCGAATCATTGCGGAACAACTGTTGACGATTCCCGTTTGGCTCGCGTCGGGCGGACGGCCTGTCAACAACGATCCGGCGAAGGACTGATCCACGATGCAGTTCACGCAGATCGAGTTTCTGATCTTTCTGGGATTGATCCTGGTGGCCGTTTGGCGATGTCGCGCTCGTGTGACGCGAAATCTGATCCTGCTGGCGGCCAGCTACTACTTTTATTCGTACTGGGACTACCGTTTCTGTGGTTTGTTGTTGTTATCAACGGCGGTCGACTTTTTCGTGGCCGGCCGGATTTCGCATGCGGCCAAGCCTCGGGCCAAGAAGGCTTGGTTGTGCGTCAGCCTTGGCGTGAACCTGGGCGTCCTCGGCTTCTTTAAGTACTTCAATTTCTTTATCGAGTCCGCGACACCGTTGATCGAATCGGCCGGTCTCAACGCGAGCACGTTGAACATCATTTTGCCGGTCGGCATTTCGTTCTACACCTTCCAGACGCTCAGCTACACGATCGACGTCTATCGCGGAAAAATTCGGCCGACCAATTCGCTACTCGATTTTGCGTTGTATGTCGCTTTCTTTCCCCAGTTGGTCGCCGGGCCGATCGTCCGCGCCAGCGAGTTGTTGCCACAGCTGGCGCGGCGGCCGAACTGGTCGGCGCTACGTTTTTATGGCGGGTTTCAACTTGCGCTTTGCGGACTGATCAAGAAAGTGCTTTTGGCGGACCGCTTGGGCGAAGTCGTTGATGTGGTGTTCGCGGCACCGCAGCTCTACGGCGGACTGACCGTCTGGCTGGCGGTGATCGGTTACGCGGGACAGATTTACTATGACTTTTCCGGCTACACCGACATCGCGATCGGTGTGGCGAAGATGCTGGGTTATCGTTTTCCCAAAAACTTTCGACACCCCTACTTGGCGACCAGCGTCGCCGATTTTTGGCATCGCTGGCACATGACGCTTTCACGTTGGTTGCGTGATTATCTCTACATCCCGCTGGGCGGCAGTCGCAGGGGTGCATTCCGCACCAACGTCAATCTGATCATCACGATGGTGCTGGGCGGCCTGTGGCACGGGGCGGCATGGACGTTTGTGCTGTGGGGCTTCTGGCACGGCACGGCGCTGGTCTGCGAACGTGAACTCCGCCGGCGGTATGAGCTGCGAAAGGCCGTCTGGCTGGGAAGACTGTCGACGGTCCTGGTGGTCGTTTTCGGTTGGGTGCTGTTTCGCAGCACTTCGCTGGACCACGTTGCGTCGATCACGCGGCAACTGCTGTTTCAAACACCGGGGATTGATTGGTATCCGCCGTTGGCGATCGCAGCGATCGGGATCATGGTTCTGGAGCACGCCGCCTGGACCACGCGTTTGAGAATCGCGATGCGTTTGCGGGCCGACCGCTGGTACACCCCTATCGCGACGATCGTGATGATCTGGTGTCTGATTTTGTACGCGCCGCGAGGCTTTACCCCGTTCGTGTACTTTCAGTTTTGACGCAGATCAGTGCAACGAGATGGCTTCTTGCAGGGGTCTCAAGACGGCGCTGACGAGATACTCGTCGACCAGATCGCGGCAGAGGGAGGACAGCCGCATGAATTCTTTGTCAAACGATTCGTCCGGCCCCAGGCTGTCGTATCGGCGCACGGTCAAGTAAACGCTCAGTTGATCTTCGCTGTATTCGCCCGTCCGCACCTGATAGGCCGTGGTCCGAGATTCGAAGCTGATTCGACATTGGGTTCGGCATTCTTCATCGAGCGCGAATTGCAGCGAAGGCTCGTTGGAGAGCACTTTGCCGTAGGGCAGCGTGGTGAAGCGTTCCAGCGCCGGCGCGATTCCGATCGCCTGGTTCAAAATCTCGTTGTGGTTCCCGCGATAGTTGAAATCGAATCCCAGCATCACGCTCAGGGCTTCACAATCCAGCGGCGTGATGGAAAGCTCATAAGGAACCAGTTCCAAGACGCTGCGGTGCTGGTCGATCGCGGCCTCCAACGATTCGGGGTTCACTGAACCGCTGTTGAGCCGCCGGGGCTCGATGGAAACCCAGCGGTAGGAACCTTTTTCCTTTTCTTCTTCGAGCACAAATTCTGACTTCTCGCGGGAATAGAAGTTCAGCATCTGGGGGTAACGACGTCTGACCTGTTCGAAATAGTGCAGCACGGACTCGCGATTTTGTGGCAGATCCATTTCGGTTGCCAAGTTCATGTTGAGATAAAAATCATCGCTGAACATTCCGTAATCGCTCATCCGCTGCAGATTCCTTGTTTTGGTGTGAAGTCCAACCGAGCCGTTGGAGAGAAGAGATTGAATCGGCGTCTGCCGTGGCTACTTCGCGAAGACGACCACGTCATCGAAGGCGTTTAAGTCGTCAAACGATCCGAGGCCGATTCGTCCGTTGGTGAACGTCTTGTCAAACACCTCCATCTGCGGTTGAGCCATGTCATCGAAAAAGATCGCGATTCTGCCGGATTCAACATCGCGCACCAATTTGACTTGATGCCATTGGTCGTCCCAGGGCGTTTCGCGGGTATTTTGGGTCAGTGCCCGACGCGGTGCTTCGTTGACAATCATGATTTGTCCGCTGTGCGGGTCGGGGCGGGCTCCCAGGTGCACGTAATAAAAGTGCTGGTCGTCGCGATAATTGAAAAACACACAGCAATCGCGATGATTTCCGGTGTCTTTGGTGCTTTTGACCCGAAAGTGGATTTCGAAGCTGCCCAGGTCCAGGTCCTTGATCAGCGCGACATGCAGGGGGCTGCGAACGGGCGGCTTGTACTCGCTGCTGCGGTCGGTGATTTCGATCGTCTGGGAGCCGTCTCGCGTGCTGAGTTTCCAAGTCTTCGGGTCGAGCATTTCCCAACGCTGCGTCCCCGACTCGAAATCATCCGTAAAAACCGGCTCATCGGCTTGCACGCGTCCTTGGCCGCAGACCGTGCCGGCCAGGATCAGCACGACGAAACGGAAAACCAGGGGGGTGACCGTTCGGAAACGCATTGACAGCGGTCGGGCACAGAGCATGGCGTGCGGCATGGCGAAGTGCAGGCTCGGTTGAATCAGGTCACGGCGGCAGAAACGAATGAGTATAGACGAGGTTGGCCCAGACTGCCATCGGCTGTTGTCAGACCAGTCAGTCAGGGTGGCCAGTCGGGGTGGCCATTCAGAGCCGGGCGGTCGCGTCGGGCGGGTCGCGGATCGCCAATGCATGCGAAATCCGTATACTTTTGACCGCACACGCCTTCTCAAACGGACTGATTCATGAATGCCACTGCCACCGACTACGATTCGTTGCTCTCTCGGTTCGGCCTGAACGAATTTCGGCCCGGTCAGCGGGAGGTGATCGAAGCCGTCGCCAGCGGCGAAGACGTCATGTGTGTGATGCCGACCGGCGGTGGGAAAAGCCTCTGCTACCAGCTGCCCAGCCTGGCTCGTCCCGGCACCACGATTGTCGTTTCGCCGCTGATCGCGTTGATGAAGGACCAGGTCGACACGCTGCAGCACTTGGGAATCGCCGCTCGGCTGATCAATTCCACGCTCAGCGCCCGCGAACAAGAGGACGTGATGGAGTCGATGGCGCGCGGCGAACTGGACATGGTTTATGTCGCACCGGAACGGCTTCGCAACGGTCGATTTCTGGAAACCTTGCAACGCTGCCAAGTCACCTTGCTGGCCGTCGATGAAGCCCACTGCGTGAGCGAATGGGGGCACGATTTTCGCCCCGATTATTCGCGACTGGGCAAAGTCCGCTCGCAGTACCTGGGTGGTCTCCAAACGATCGCGCTGACCGCTACCGCGACACCGATGGTCCGTGACGACGTTTGCTCACTGTTGGATCTGCAATCCCCCAAAGTGTTTGTGACGGGGTTTGCCCGCACCAATCTCCATTTCGGGGTGTCTCAGAGCAAAACGGACTTGGAAAAAGAAGACCAGCTGATCAAATTCGTCAAACAGCAAGACGGCGCCGGAATCGTCTATGCCGCGACGCGAAAAACGTGTGAAGCGATCGGCGAATGGTTGCCCGAGAAAACACGCCGCCCGATCGGCATTTATCACGGCGGCATGGAGTCGGAGAAACGCCGCATCGTGCAGGAGAAGTTCATGTCCGGTGAGTTGGCAGCGATCGTTGCCACCAACGCCTTTGGCATGGGGATCGACAAGTCCGATATCCGATTTGTCGCCCATTACAACATGCCCGGCACGTTGGAGGCCTATTATCAGGAAGCCGGACGCGCCGGACGCGACGGATTGGAAAGCGATTGCCGACTGTTTTTCTCCTATCACGATCGCTACATCCAAGAGTTCTTCATCGAGAATCGTTACCCCTCCAAATCGATCGTCAACAAGGTCTATCAATACTTGCTCTCGCGGCCGGAGGATCCGATCGAACTGACTCTCGATCAAGTCCGTGATGCGATCGATGCGGACAGTTCCGAAGCGATCGGGACCGCCGAGACGCTGCTCGCCAAAGCCGGCGTGCTGCGGCGGCTCGACAGCAGCCAAAACCAGTTGCTCGTTCGAATCGACAGCGACGCCCCGACCTTGCTGGATTTCCTGCCGAAAGAGGCAAAACTGCGTCGCCGCGTGATGACCGCGATCGAGAAAGTGGTCGGTCGACGCCGGCACGATGACGTCTACGTGCGGCCCAACCGTTTGATGGAACTGGCCGACGTCGATCGCGACCAACTGATGCGGACGTTGCGTGAGCTGAGTCGATTGAACGCGTTTGACTACGTGCCACCGTTCCGCGGACGCGCCGTCCATTTCGTCCAGCGCGACGTCCCTTTCGAAAACCTGGAGATCGATTTCGAAGAACTCGCGCGGCGAAAAGCCAACGAATACGAAAAATTAGAGGCCGTCATCGGATTCGCCCGGACCGGCGGCTGCCGCCAACGCGTGATCTTGGATTATTTCGGCGATCCGGAAAGCAAGAATTGTGGAAAGTGTGATCGCTGTGACGTCGACGATGGAAAAAATGCGACCAGCGCGGTCACGGACGGTCTAACCGAATCGGACTCCAACGCGTTGCTGTGTGGCTTGCGCGTCATCCTCAGCGGCGTGACCCGAATGCACGGTCGATTCGGAAAAAACTTGGTCGCCCAGATGCTGTGCGGTTCACAGAACAAACGGATCACCCAATGGAAGCTGCAACGATTGAGCACCTACGGGATGTTGTCGTCGATGAAACAGGCACAATTGAGCAAGATCATTGATGCGATGATCGAGCACGGGATGATCGAGCAACGCGAAGTCGATCAGCGTCGTCCGACCATCGAAATCAGCGAGTTCGGTAAGTCGGTGATGCACCTGAAAACCCCGTTGCCGGCATCGTTCACGTTGTCCAAGCCACTCGCCCGGGGGCTGGCCGCGGCGGCACGCCACATCGAATCGACCGACGTGGCCAAATCCGATGCGCAATCGCCGTCTGCGCAGGGCGACGTTTCCCTGGACAACGCCCAAATTGAATCGCAGGACGGCATCCACATCACCCTCGATGACCTGACCAGCCCCGAAAAGAAACTGACCGATGAGATCGGCGAGGCGCTCAAACGCTGGCGCCGCCGGGCGTCCGCGGCGCTGGGGCTCCCCGCCTATCGGGTCCTGACCAACTCGACGATCGACCGGCTGGCAGAGATGCGTCCGCAAAGCAGCAGCGAGTTGGAAGTCGTCTCGGGAATCGGGCCGGCAACGATGGAGCAGCACGGATACGACATTTTGGAGATCATCCGTGGTTGCATGACCGAGACGGATGACCAGCAGACCGCGACCGCGGGGAGTGACATTCCGGGACCGCCGGGGGGTGAGCCGATCATGGACCTCGCCGAGACAGCGATCGAGGAGCCGCCCGCGCTGCCGGGCACCGAGTCTGGTGTTGGGGATTCTGCCGATCCGCAGGCCCCCGATCCGCAGGCCCCCATGGACGAACCGATCGGTGAACGCGACGCCTACTGGACCTGGCGGCTGTTCAGCGACGGCTTCACGATGGAGGAGGTTTGCCAGATTCGTAAGCTGAATCGTCGCCAGATTGCCTGTCATCTCCAAGTTGCCGCGGCGCGGGGTCGGAGCGTGTCGCCAAGTTGGCAGTCCTGAGCACCCGCATTCCATTTTCGCGCAAATTGGTACAATCAGACCCCATCCGGCTAGGCCCTTGCGGATTGTAGCCCGCCGGGTTGACTCCCCGAGCCGAGTTTTGGGGAATGCTTTGACACCGATTTATCATACCGACGCATAGTTTCAGTGTTGGTTTCGGCGTGTGGCACCGGTTTTGCTCACCACTGCTGCTGTCGGGCAAGCTGTCACGGGGCGTTTGCCAATCGGACTTGGCACTCACAATCACCCTCGCCCCTTCCTCTCAAATATCCCCGCCTCGCCAAGGCGAGCAACTTTCGATCGAAATACCACTATGGAAAATCGTCGCGAAGAGACAGACGTGAACGCACCACCCCCGCGTCGCAATAACGGATTGCTGATCGCGGTGGTGCTGGCGATCGGATTCGCCATCCTGTTCTGGCGAACCGAAGACCCGGGATCCAAGATCACCAAAAGCTTTTTCAATGAGCAGTTGGGCAAGAACAATATTGAGCGGGTCAGCATCGGCGAGCAAACCGTTGTCGGGACGTTCAAAAACGAGCCCGAGGCGCCTCCGGTCCTTAAGGATGGCATCGAGACGGTTGAAAAGGACGAGAACGGAAAGCCGGTCAAGCTGAAGAAAAAGTTCTATTTCAACATCTCGCTCGACCCGCAATCGTCGTCTCGGATCGAAAGTGCGCTGATTGAGGCGGACATTCCCTATGATTTCCAGCCGCCGGACAACACGCGTGAACTGGTCAATCTGCTGATTTTTATCGGGCTGCCGCTGGCGGTGTTCCTGTTCGTTTTCATGATGATTCGTCGCACACGCAACGACATCATGGGCGGCGGATTTTTGTCCGGGTTTGGAAAGAGCCCGGCGAAACGCTTCGAAGCCAACGAGAAAACCGTCACCTTTGACGACGTCGCCGGCTTGCAGGGCGTCAAGGCGGACCTGCAAGAGATCGTCGATTATCTGAAAACACCCGACAAGTTCCAAAAGCTCGGGGGACGGGTGCCCAAGGGCGTCCTGCTGAACGGACCGCCCGGAACCGGAAAGACCTTGCTGGCTCGCGCGGTGGCCGGAGAAGCGGAAGTGCCGTTTTACTCGGTCAACGGCAGCGAGTTCATCCAGATGTTCGTCGGCGTCGGGGCCAGTCGGGTTCGCGACTTGTTCCAAACCGCCAAACAGAACAGCCCGGCGATCATCTTCATCGACGAAATCGATGCGGTCGGACGCCAGCGTGGTGCCGGTTTGGGCGGGGGGCATGACGAACGTGAACAAACGCTGAACCAAATTCTCGGTGAGATGGACGGGTTCACGCCCAGCCAAGCCGTGATTGTCGTCGCAGCCACCAACCGACCCGATGTCTTGGACCCGGCCCTGTTGCGTCCCGGTCGCTTCGACCGTCACGTCGCAGTCAATCGGCCCACGATGAAAGGCCGCGAAGAAATCTTTAAGGTCCATGTTCGCGATGTCCCCCTGGCCGATGATGTCAAGCTGGATCGATTGGCCGCGGGAACGATCGGATTGACGGGTGCCGATATTCAAAACATGGTCAATGAAGCAGCGCTGTGGGCCGCCCGGCACGACAAAAAAGAAGTCGACATGAACGATTTCGATTACGCCCGCGACAAGATCCTGATGGGGGCTAAACGTGAAGAAGTGCTCCGTGGGATTGAGAAAGAGAAAACCGCTTATCACGAAGCCGGACACACGCTGACCGCCTGGCACCTGGACGGTGCACACACCGTGCACAAGGTCACCATCGTCCCACGCGGACGCGCCCTGGGCGTCACGCAATATGTCCCCAACGAAGATCGCTTGAACGTCAGCAAGAAAGAGCTGGAACACCAGCTGATCGTCCTGTTGGGTGGCCGCGCGGCGGAAAAGATCGTCTATGACGAACCGACCGTCGGGGCGGAAAACGACCTGGAACGCGCCACCAGCATTGCTCGCCGAATGGTCACGCATTGGGGAATGAGCCCGAAGCTCGGTCCGGTCTGCTACAAGACCAGCGACGAAGATCCGTTCTTGGGGCGTGAAATGCATCAGTCGCGACAATTCAGCGAACACACGCAAGAGTTGATCGACGAAGAGGTCTCGCGGATCTTGATGGAAGCCGACCAACGCGCCGAGCAGTTGCTGCGTGAGCACCGCGAGGATCTGGAAAAGATCACCCGCGCCCTGATGGAAGAAGAGGAACTCGATGAGCAACAGATCACGGACCTGATCGGCGAATCGATTCAACAGAAGATGAAATCCGAGGAAGAAACGCTCCCCGGGACCGTGTCCTCACCGGAAGTCAACGATCCGGGGGTTTCGAATCCCGTGGTGAACCGGGACGAATGAATCTAAGCTCCGCACGTAAGAAAGCAACGAAACTTCGACTGCACGAGGTTGAGTACACGCTGGTCGTTTGCATGGACCACAAGACCGCTAAGTGCTGCGGCGGCAAGGCAATGGACGAAACGTGGCGGCACATCAAGCACCGCTGCAAGCTGCGTCGCAAGGCCGGCCAATCCGTCGTGTTGCGGATCAAGGCGGGCTGCATCGGCGTCTGCAAGGGAGGGCCGATTGTCGGCGTGCTGCCCGATGCAATCTGGTACGGAGACTGCACGCCGGAAATCATCAACCGGATCTTTGACGAACATCTCAGTCAAGGATCCGTCATCCAGTCCCACGTGATTGCCGCCCCTTCCTGAATGGCAACCGAGGCAGGCTGGACTTTCAACCCTCACTCGATCTTTTCCTCTTTCGCAACGATGCAAAACACACATCCCGCAATCGCGACGGCAGGGACTGTCCACTTGAGAATCGATCCGTAAACCGGATGCCAGAATTCGGCTCCCGAGCTGATTCCGTCGTCGCGGTTGGATCGTCGGAGTCGCCTGGGCGGCGAATCGTTGCCCTGCTGGTGCGTCGCCTGCATTCGAAAACCGTCACGCCAGCTTGCGGGGGCCATCGGAGACAAAATTCCGGCGGTACTGACGATGATCAGATACAGGGACAAGAACATTCCCAGGATCAGCCCCAGCAACAGACCGATCCCGCCTTCACGCAACGTTCGAATGGATTTCGCCTTGAACCCGATCGGGTCGGAGAGTGCGTCCGGCGATGCGGACCCGAGAGGCGATTCTGGGGCGGTCGCGTCCTCGTCGTCGCGATCGTCGTCCAGTTCTGCCGTCTCCTCGTCGTCCGCTGCCCGGAACGACTTCTTCAACGACGAAACGGTCTGAAACAACCCGACCAGGAATCCCACGAACCAACCCGTCGCGGGCAGGACGTCCACGATTTGCTTGGTCGGCAGGGAGGTGAAGGAGCCGATCAACCAGGCGACGACGCCGAGTTGCGAGAACACGATCACACCGACGACGCATCCCAGCGAAACTAGAAAGATCGCCCGGCCCGACTGCCAGATCACCTCGATCAGTGGGCCGATCCAGTCCCGGTTTGACGCGGTTCCGGCCTTTGGGATTGGAATGGGTTTCATGGCACGTCCTTCAACGTCGACAATCTTCACGCTCAACAGCGTCCCGAGCAAAAGGCATCAAGGCTCGTGAACCCGGGCGCGCTCCCGCCGGGGCGACGGTGTCGCTGACCGATCGCACGGTGTTCTTTCCACGGTTTGTGTCAAGATCTCGATCTCCGGCGTCGCTGACGTGACGCGGCCCTGCCCGGCAGTTAAGTTGGTAAGCGAATCATCTGCGTCTCCGCGAATCCTTCCATCGACCTGCGACCTGCCATGAAATTAATCGTTTCCGCCCTGGGCATTCTGGCCTTGATGGGCCTTTCCGACGCCAGTGTGGCGGATGAAGCATCGGCCCGTCGAGTCGGCGAAAAGCCGAACGTGATCTTGATCATGGCCGATGACGTCAGTTGGGAAGCCTTCAGCTGCTACGGAGCGGAAGATTATTCTACACCGCACATCGATGCCCTGGCCGCCGCTGGAGTCCGGTTTACTCATTGTTACTCCACACCGATTTGTACGCCCAGTCGCGTCAAGCTGATGACGGGCAAGTACAACTTTCGCAACTACACGCACTTCGGCTATCTGGACCCCAAGGAAAAGACGTTGGGGCATTTGATGAAGTCCGCCGGCTACAAGACAGCGATCGCCGGGAAATGGCAACTCAACGGTTTGTACAACCAACTTCCGGGCCATGACGATCCGACCCGGCCCCAACAAGCGGGCTTTGACGAGTCGTATCTGTGGCAGGTCACAACGGGAAAGCAAATCAATCAGGGCGGCGGCGAACGTTTCTGGAGTCCGCCGCTGGAACGCAACGGCCGGATGCAAAGCGTTGACGAGAATTTGGGAAAGTATGGACCGGATCTGCTGTGTGATTTCATCTGCGACTTCATGCGCAGAAACCAGCGAGATCCATTTTTCGTCTACTACCCGATGATGCTGGTGCATGATCCGTTCGTCAAAACACCGGATACGATCGGCGATGACCCGCGAACACAAGCTGCCAACAAACCGCCCAAAGGAAAAGCGGCACGAAAGGAAAATTTTGTCGCCATGGTTCAATACATGGACAAGATTGTCGGTCGAATCGTCGATCAGGTGCGGGCACTCAACCAGCTTGAAAACACGATCATCATCTTCACCGCCGACAACGGAACCAACACGTCGATCAGTTCACGCTGGAACGGTCAACTCATCAAGGGTGGCAAGGGTGGGATGACCGACATGGGGACCCATGTTCCGATGGTCGCCTCGTGGAAGGAAACCACACCGCCGGGATTGGTGCTCGATGATCTGATCGAGTTCACCGATCTCTATCCGACTCTGGCCGCCGCAGCCGGAATCACGCTCGGCCCCGAAGATCCGATCGATGGACGCAGTTTCTTGCCGCAGCTTCAGGGCGACAAAGGCAATCCGCGGCAGTGGGTGCTGTGTCACTACCAACCGTATTGGAACAAAACACCGGGACAGTTCGTTCGCACCCAGGATTTTAAACTCTACCGTGACGGGCGTTTCTACAACGTCCCGCTCGATTTGACCGAATCCAATGACCTTGGTCAAAGCAACTTGGCCCCGCGCGTCGATCAAGTGCGGCAGCAGTTATTTGGCCTGATCGAACAATGCCCACCGGCGCCGGTCGGCGGCGGCAGCCGCGAGACCGAGTCACGGCCGATCTATCCTCGATGGAGAAACCTGGTCGACCCAAATGATTGATCCATCAGGTCATTGGTCGGACATCATCGTGCGGGCCAACCCACATCAGTCCACCGGGATGACGGAACACTTCGAAATGCCGGTCCCCGACGCAGGATCCCAACGACCCGTTGGTCCGCCGCAGCTTGACTCTCGCCCCGACGTCGGAACTCCGCTGTCTCGCGGCAGATGTTGGGTGCCTGTCCGATGACTCGTGCATAGACCTCCACGGCGTGCGCGATAGGGCGCGCCATGCGTGCGTCTGTCGCACTGCTGATCAAGCGGTTTGGAAAAGCGATCGGTTTGCCAACACAATTCCGGTCCATCTGTGGAATGGCTCTCGCGACAAGGCTATGCTGACGGCATGGGAAATGTAATCTCCCAGCGATCAGCGGTCCCGGCGGTTAAACGATCCACACGATCAGGAAGGTAGGTCATGTCGAATAAGCAAGTGAAGTCTCCCACGCCAACGCCTCGCCGAGGTTTCTTGAAGACCGCCGCGGCGACGGCCGGTGCTGCGATCGCGGCGCCGACGATCATTCCCAGTTCAGCGCTGGGGTTGGATGGTGCGGTCGCACCCAGTGAACGAGTGGTTGTGGGCGGGATCGGGATCGGTCGTCGAGGAGGCTACGATCTGAGTTGTTTTCTGCCGCAGAAAGACGTGCAGTTTGTCGCGGTCTGTGACGTCAAACAGAAACGTCGTGGCGAAGTCAAAAAGATCGTTGACGACCACTACGGGAATCAGAAGTGCGAGACCTATCGTGACTTTCGTGATCTGCTCGATCGCAGTGACATCGATGCCGTGTTGATCGCCACCGGACCGAACTGGCATTCGACCGCGGCGATGACGGCTGCCAAAGCGGGCAAGGACATGTATTGCGAAAAGCCCGTGACCAAAAATATCGCACAGAGTTTGATCCTGGCCGAAACGATGCGCCGCACCGGACGCGTGTTCCAAGCTGGAACGCAACGTCGCAATCTGCCGCACTTCGCGTTCGCCTGTGAATTGGCGCGCACCGGAAAGCTCGGCAAACTGACCAAAGTCTACGCCCACCCGATGGGCATGAAGGCTCTGATGAGTGGCTGGTTGGGACCGGAGCCGGAACCCGATCCGGACGTCGTTGACTGGGACATGTACTTGGGGCCGGCCGCGTGGCGTCCCTTCAACCAGAGGTTGTTGGACGGTTTTAATTTTGAAAAAGGCGGCGGCTTCGTCGGTGCCTTCTCCGGCGGCGGCGTGTTGGAATGGGGATCACACTGTGTCGACCTCTGTCAGTGGGCCGTCGATGATTGCCCACCGCCTGTTCAATACGATCCGCCGAAAAACGGCGAGTTGGTGGCACGCTACGAGAACGGCACCGAGTTGATCTTTCGCGAAAAAGGCTGGATCCCGCTGGGGTCTTGCCCGGTACGCTTCGAAGGCGAAACGGGTTGGGTCGAAGCCGGTGACAGTGGAAAGATGGTGTTGAGTTCTCCGGAGTTACTCGCCGGTCGCGAGGTCGCCGAAATCGGCGGCTACCCGGCGACTTTCCACGTCCGCGATTTCCTCGATTGTGTCAAGACGCGGCGGCAACCCAAGGGGAATGCCGATGCGGCTTGCAATGCGCACATCGCGTGCCACGCAGCAAACATCGCGCTGTATTTGGACCGCCAAGTCAACTACGACAACTCCACGCATGAATTCATCAACGACGAGCAAGCCAATCGAATGCGCTCGGAGGCTCTGCGGGAACCGTGGCGTCTGTAATGCCCTCGTGAACCAGGCTTTCGGCCTGTGATTCTTTTGTTCACACTCGACCCCAACGCTCCAAGCACCCTCCCATGCATACGACTCGACCTTACCTTCGCTCCTTCACGTTGTTCGTTGCGTCCATCGCGACGCTTGCCATTCTGTCCGTCGCAGCCGTCCCGATCTCGGCGGCCGAAACGGAAGCCGAACTGCTCGCCGTTCTCCGCTCCGATGCGCCGGGCGGTGAAAAAGCGATCGTCTGCAAGAAGCTGGCAATCCATGGATCAAATGCCTCGGTTCCTGAATTGGCAAAGCTGCTTTCCGATCCACAATTGTCTTCTTGGGCCCGCATCGCGTTGGAGGTGATTCCGGGCGATGAGGCTGACAAAGCCTTGCGATTGGCGACTCAAACGCTCGAAGGCAGACTCCTTGTCGGCACGATCAATTCGATCGGAGTCCGTCAGGACGCCGGTGCGGTCGAGATCTTGGGCGCACATCTGCAGGACAATGATCCCGAAGCCGCTTCAGCAGCGGCCGTTGCGTTAGGGCGGATCGGCAATGACGCCGCCACCCAATTGCTTCAACAGGCCCTGCAGATCGCATCCGGTGATGTCCGTAACGCCGTTGCCGAAGGGTACCTGCTGTGTGCCGAACGACTTCACGGTGACGACAAGTCAGGGGCGGCGACGGAGATCTATGACGAGATCCGTAAGGCCGAACTGCCGATGCAACGAATCGTTGAAGCCACCCGCGGCGCCATCTTGTCCCGCAATGAAGACGGGATCGCGTTGTTGATGGAGACATTTCGATCCGACGACAAGAAACTGTTTCAGCTCGCGCTGGGCACGGCGAGGGAGTTTCCCGGCGGCGAAGTCGACCAAGCCCTGGCGGAGGAGTTGACACGAGCGACACCGCAGCGGGCCGCGTTGATCGTCCAGGCGATGGCAGATCGGACCGATACGGTCGTTCTGGATGCAGTGTTGCAGGCCGCGCAGACCGGCGACAAACAAGTCCGCGTGTCGGCGATCGATGCACTCAAACGCGTCGGCGACGTTTCTGTGCTTTCGCCGTTGTTGACGATTGCATTGGACCAAGACGCAGAGCTTGCTCAGGCGGCCAAGGACACGCTGGCAGAACTACCCGGTGAGGGCGTCGACGCCAAAATTGTCGCGATGCTGCCCGACGCAAGCGGGGACAGCTATCCGCTGCTGATCGATTTGGTCGGCAGCCGACGCATCGATGCGGTGCCTGATCTGGTCCGCGCGCTCGATCATTCCGATCCGGCCGTCCGCGGCGCGGCCCTGATCGCACTCGGGGAAACCGTCAGCCTGGAGAAACTTTCCTTGTTGATCGAGCAGGTGGTTGCTCCGAAACGTGCGGAAGATGCTGCGATTGCCCGCCAAGCTCTGAAATCGGCAAGCGTCCGCATGCCCGATCGCGAGGCCTGTGCGTCGGAAATCGCTTCGGCAATCGGTCGCGCACCGGCAACCACCAAAACAGTCTTGCTTGAAATCCTCAGCGATGTCGGCGGCACGACCGCATTGCAGACCCTCGCCACATCGGCCAAGAGTTCTGATCCAGAACTGCAAGACACCGCCAGCCGTCTGTTGGGCAAATGGAACAACTTGGACGCCGCACCGGTCTTGTTGGACTTGTCCACGACCGCGCCGGCGGAGAAGTATCAGGTTCGTGCGCTGCGTGGCTACATCGGACTGGCAAGGAAATTTTCAATGCCGGAACGCAACCGTGCCGAAATGTGCAAGCAAGCGTTGGAGGTTGCGAGCCGGATCGATGAGCAGAAGCTGGTGTTGGAGGTTCTAAAATTGCACCCCAGCGTGGCGGGGCTGAAATTGGCCATCGATGCCCAAGCGATCCCCGCACTCAAGGCCGACGCGACGGCCGCGGCAGCGGAAATCGCACAACAACTGCGTAAGAAAGGTGTCGACGTGAGCCGGCTGATGCCGGGAGCTTGAAGCCGGAGCCCTCCGGCAGTTCCGTTATTTGTTAGCGGCAGGGCGCGAGCCCTCCGGTTCCCCACGCCGGCCGTACGGTCGCGTCACCGGACGGCTTGCGCCGTTCCGCTAACATTGCGTTCGGTTTCGTCCATTGTTAGCGGCAGGGCGCGAGCCCTCCGGTTCCCCACGCCGGCCGTACGGCCGCATCACCGGACGGCTCGCGCCGTTCCGCTAACATTGCGTTCGGTTTCGTCCATTGTTAGCGGCAGGGCGCGAGCCCTCCGGTCCGCCACGCCGGCCGTACGGCCGCATCACCGGACGGCTTGCGCCGTTCCGCTAACATTGCGTTCGGTTTCGTCCATTGTTAGCGGCAGGGCGCGAGCCCTCCGGTCCGCCACGCCGGCCCTTCGGCCGCATCACCGTACGGCTCGCGCCGTTCCGCTAACATTGCGTTCGGTTTCGTCCATTGTTTGCGGCAGGGCGCGAGCCCTCCGGTCCGCCACGCCGGCCGTACGGCCGCATCACCGGACGGCTTGCGCCGTTCCGCTAACATTGCGTTCGGTTTCGTCGATTGTTAGCGGCAGGGCGCGAGCCCTCCGGTTCGCCACGCCGGCCCTTCGGCCGCATCACCGGACGGCTCGCGCCGTTCCGCTAACATTGCGTTCGGTTTCGTCGATTGTTAGCGGCAGGGCGCGAGCCCTCCGGTCCGCCACGCCGGCCGTACGGCCGCGTCACCGGACGGCTTGCGCCGTTCCGCTAACATTGCGTTCGGTTTCGTCCATTGTTAGCGGCAGGGCGCGAGCCCTCCGGTTCCCCACGCCGGCCGTACGGCCGCGTCACCGGACGGCTCGTGCCGTTCCGCTAATAACCACAACTCTTTCCATCGGCCATAAACTTCCAGGATTTCAAAATCCGCATGGCTGTCGACGTCGTCACACAGGTGATAGGAGCCACACTAATCACCTTTGATCGATCTCTATCCTGGGGGAAGAGCGATGAGCAAGCCGTCCATTACACTGGTCGTTTTGGCGTTGATCACAGTCGGTGGAGTCCTCGGCTACGGGGCGTGGCGAAACGCATTCTATGTCACGATCGAGCACACGGACGTCCACCCCACCCCAGATCCGCTGGACGATTTGACGCTCGTTGATGACCGTTTGGGAGACGTGCGTCCCGAGTTTGACCCGCAACGGGTCGATCGCCGAGACTACGAGGGTTGGCAGATCAACCACAGCGCGGCCGTTATTCAATTGGACTGTCCCGACATCCGGCCGGACCGAGACACCGCGATGTTGCGGCTCTACGCGACCTACGCTGATGCGATCCGGGAATCCGAAAGCAGCGGCCTTGAGGTGCTGCCGAGTGCCAACATGCTCGATGGTTTTGCCAAACAATTCGATGACGGATTGTACGCGGCATTGGATCTGGCCTGCTTTCGTGGTGACGCAGGCTTTTCTCCTTCGGCGGTGGACTTTGTCGAAGCGTTGTTCTCTGCCTTGCCGCCGGACAGTCACGCCCGTGGATTTCTCGCCGCGGCGCTGCAACTGGCTGACCGAACGGTCCAGTTGGAATCGCACCAGCAAGCCGCCGCGGAGAATTGGCTCGAAGAGTTTCAAGCGGATCCGTCGCGTTCGAAACCCATTTCCTTTTACACCTGGAACGATGACTTGCGACGGGTTTGGAAATTCTTTCGTTTCCTGCAACACGGCTTTGATCAGGCCAATGTCGCAGTACCGCGGGAGATTTCCGATGTGCTCGCGTCCGATGAATCGCTGCGTCGGGACTACCTTGAGCTGATCAACTTTTATTCCAAATTGACCAACCCACCAGATGGCCTGAACCTGAACCAGTTGATCGGAGCGGATACGGAGTTGATGGAGCTGGCGCGACAGCACAACGTGCAGCTTCCGGTGGTCAGCGTGCTGCCGGCGTCGACCAGCCGTGAAACGGAGTTGTTCAACCGTCTCTTCTCCACCGGGACGGCGGCGCAGACAAATTTGATGGTAGAACTGATTCGGCAGATTCGGTCGGGCGACGTCGATCTGACACCGCGTCAAGACAGCGGTTGGTACGATCACCAGATCCATGCGTTGGAAACGCTGCTGTTGCCGACGCGTGGAAAGGAAAGTCAAAAGCTGCTGCTGACTGCGAAATACAAGCGTCGATTGATTCAAGCCTTTCAGGCAATGATCACGAAGCGACGCGAAACGCACGCGAGACAACTTGGACGGGCAGACGTTACGTCGGCGCTGCCACCACGCAAGGTCCGACCGCGGTTACGCGTCGAACCCTGCGCGACGTTCTATTTGCGCACCGCCCGCAGTTACGCCTTTCTTGAATCTTTCCTGCACGTCAGCGGCGAAACCGATCTGGGGCAGCTTCACGGCTTGCGTGAAGACGGCGAACGGGAAAGTGATCTGCAAACCGAACTTGGATCGATGAAGCGGCTGTTTTACGGTTTCTATCTGTTGGCTTGTGAAGACATCGGGTTGGCGCCCGAACTGAACGACGAGGAAGCCGTCGATGTCGATGCCGCCTACCGTGCTGCGGAAGCATGGTTGGCTGATCTCGCCCATCGCGACCTTGTCGTCGACACTCGTGCATCCGTTCCGGTCTTGTACGACCCCGTCGTCGACACGACTCGTTTGTGGGCTACCCTCGGTGTCCGGATGGTCAAGCTAGACGCCAAGTACGTGCGCCCGCCGCACATGCGAGAGAATCCGCAGTCGCCGTGGCAGCTTGTGGAGGCTGATCGATTGGGCGACACGAGCTATGTGATCGCGGTGGACGAATTCGCCGAATTCAGTCTGCCGGGCCGCCAAACCTTGACACGAAAGCAGTTGCGGGACTTGGCCGATCGCCACCCCAGCAAGCAGGCGTTTCTGGATGCGTTATCGAAGATGGCAACGAGCGGTCCATAGGCCAATACCGCTAAGTTAACATGAATGTGGGGGCCCGGACGCTGGCGCGAACCGGCTGATNNTTAACTTAGCGGTATTGGTCCATAGGCGGGGATAGGCCTCCTGCCTGTCGAAGCTGGAATGACGATTCGACTCGTAAGATCCGACACTCAGTTTCGGTTGGTCCCTTAAGCGTGTTCGTCCGAGGCGTGGTCGCCAGACTCTGCGCCTTCTTCGTCGCTTTCTTTTTTGTACTGGTCCAACCGTCGATAGAGCGTTCGGGCGCCGATACCGAGGATTTTGGCGGCCTCTTCGCGGTTGTCGTTGGTCAATTGAAGCGTTTTTTCGATCGCCCAGCGTTCGATCACGCTGAGCGGCTGCCCGATCAGATTCGAATCGGCGTCGGAGCTGATCGTTGGGAGCGTGATTTCCTCCGCCGTGTGTTCACCGGCTTCGTCGTCGACCAATTCGGGCGGCAGGTCTTCGACATCCAGTTTGCCGTCGGTGTCCAGCACGACCATCATTTCCACAAAGTTGCGCAACTCGCGAACGTTGCCTGGCCAATCATACGCAAAGAAACGTTTGGTGACCGCGGGCGTGAAGTGCGCCGCGGGTTTGTCGTGACGGCGCAAGAACATCTTGCGGAAATGATCCATCAACGGGATCACGTCTTCGCGTCGTTCCCGCAGTGCCGGCAACTCGACGGTGACGACTTTCAAACGAAAGTAAAGATCGCTTCGGAAGGTGCCGGCGTCGATCATCGCTTCCAAGGGGCGATTGGTGGCCGAGATCAATCGGACGTTGACCTTGATCGCTTTATTGTCACCGACGCGAGTGATTTTGCTTTCCTCCAAGACACGCAGCAATTTGATCTGCGTGCTCATCGGCATGTCGCCGACTTCGTCCAGGAACAACGTGCCGCCGTTGGCATATTCGAAGGCACCGATGCGGTCGGCATCGGCACCGGTGAAGGCGCCTTTGACGTGCCCGAACAATTCGCTCTCGACCAGGTTTTCCGCGATCGCTCCCGTGTTGATCGCCACGATCGGCTTGTTTCGCCGCGGGCTGTTTTGATGAACGGCCTGGGCGACAATTTCTTTACCGGTACCATTTTCGCCGGTGATCAGAACCGTCGCGTCGGTCGCCGCGATTCGCCGCAGTCGATCGATCACCTGCTGCATCTTCTTGCTGGTGTAGATGATGCCTTCGAACCCGAATCGCTCGTCCAATCGCGACATCAGTTCGGTGTTCTGGCGGCGCAAACTGACCGCACCGACGGCTTTTTCGACGATCGCGCGCAACCGGCTCGGCGTGATCGGCTTCTCAAGGAAATTGAACGCGCCCTGCTGCATCGCTTCGACGGCGATAGGTACCGTCGCGTGGCCGGTCACCATTACCACTTCGGCGTCCGGCAACCGTTGACCGGCCAGTTTCAACAGCTTCATCCCGTCGACGTCGTTCATCACCATGTCGGTGATGATGATGTCAAACGTGTCACGCTCGATCAACGTGGCCGCTTCGGGACCGCTGGTTGCGACCGTGCACTTGTAGCCGACCTTTTCCAGACTCTCCGTCATCGCTCGCGCATGCGCCGCTTCGTTGTCAACGACCAGCAAACGAAACGTCGACGGATCGTATTCCGGTTTGCCGGTCGATTTCTTGAGCGATTGAGAATCAGACATCGGGATCGATTACTCCGCGTAGCGTTCTTGGAGTGACTGAACGGTCATCACGTCCTCTCCCAGGGCCTGCATCGCGCGGACGGCCGCTTCGGCGGCGGCGATCGTGGTGATACAGGGCACTCCTTGTTGCACGGCCGCGGCGCGAATGCGTCCTTCGTCCGTGCGAGCCCCTTTGCCGTTGGGCGTGTTCATGATCAACGCGACATCTTCGTTCTTCAGATAGTCGATCAAGTTCGGTTGCCCCTCGGCCAGCTTTTTGATTCGCGTCACCGGGACGCCTTCTGCTTCCAGTCGCGCTGCCGTTCCACTGGTGGCCAAGATTTCAAACCCCAAGGCTCGCAAGTCCTTGCCCAAGCTGACCGCGGAACCTTTGTGTCGTGAACTCAAACTGACAAAGATCTTGCCTTCGGTGGGCAGTGTCACCCCGGCAGCGAGCTGGCTTTTGGCGAACGCCAGCGGAAACTTTTCACTGATCCCCATCACTTCGCCCGTGCTCCGCATCTCCGGGCCCAACACGATGTCGACGCCGGCAAATTTGCGGAACGGAAAGACGCTTTCTTTGATCGAAACATGCTTGGGAATTGGTTCCTGGGTGATCCCCAGTTCGGCCAATTTCATTCCCGTCATCACCTTGGTGGCCAAATTGGCAACGGGGACCCCGGTGGCTTTGGCGACAAACGGAACCGTCCGACTCGCCCGCGGATTGACTTCCAAGATATAAACCTTGGGTCCATCCTCCTCGTTCTTGATGGCGAATTGAATGTTCATCAGCCCGACGACATGCAGTGATTTGGCCAACTTGATCGTCGCTTCACGCAATTCGGCCAACACCTCTTGGGGGATCGAAAACGGTGGGATGGCACAGGCCGAGTCACCGCTGTGCACGCCGGCTTCTTCGATGTGCTCCATGATCCCCATGATGACCGCATCATCGCCGTCGCAGATCGCGTCGACGTCAACTTCCGTGGCGTCCTCCAAGAACCGGTCGATCAACACCGGTTGTCCGTCGGCAACGATAAACGCTTCGGCGACGTAGCGTTCGAATTGCGCTTTGTCGTAGCAGATTTCCATCGCGCGACCGCCCAACACAAAACTCGGTCGGACCAATGCCGGATAGCCGATGCGTTTGACTTCTCTTCGGGCCTCTTCCATGTTGCGGGCGATGCCGCTGGGCGGCTGCCGCAATTGCAAGTCATTGATCAGCTGTTGGAAACGCTCGCGGTCCTCGGCAGCTTCGATCGTATCCACGCTGGTGCCGATGATCGGGACGCCGGCCTCTTGCAGTCCTCGGGCCAGGTTCAGGGGCGTTTGTCCGCCGAACTGAACGATCACGCCGTCGGGTTGGGTTGCGTCGCAGATGTTCAAGACATCTTCGATCGTGAGCGGTTCGAAGAACAGGATGTCCGAAGTGTCATAGTCCGTACTGACCGTCTCGGGATTGCTGTTGACCATGATCGATTCGTAACCGATCTCACGCAGCGCGAAACTGGCGTGGCAACAGCAGTAGTCGAACTCGATGCCCTGCCCGATCCGGTTCGGCCCGCCGCCCAAGATCACGATGCGTTTCTGATCCGCCTTGGGCGGCAATTCGTCCTCGAGCTCGTAGGTGCTGTAGTAGTACGGCGTGTAAGCTTCGAATTCCGCGGCGCAGGTATCGACGCTTTTGAAGACCGGGCGAATGCCCAAATCCAAACGATGTTGACGAACCTTCAATTCGGTCGAGGACAGCATGTGCGCGATTTGTCGGTCCGAAAAACCGTCGCGTTTGGCGTTCCACATCCGCTCTCGGTCCATCGCATCGAGCGATCCGAGTTTGCGAATCTGCTCTTCGTGTTCAATGATTTGCGAAAGGTGATCGAGGAACCAGGGATCGATGTGCGTCAGCGAATGCACTTCCTCGATCGAGATGCCTGCCTTGATGGCGTAGCGGAGGTAGAAGATTCGATCGGCGTTGGGGGTTCCCAGTTTGGCACGAATGGTGTCCAAGTCGGGTTGGTCTTCGGTTCCCCAGAGATCGCGATTGTCGCTACCGAGACCGAAGGCGCCGACTTCCAATCCACGCATCGCTTTCTGCAAGGATTCGCGGAACGTGCGTCCGATCGCCATGGTTTCGCCGACGCTTTTCATTTGCGTCATCAGCGTCGCGTCGGCTTCGGGGAACTTTTCGAAGGCGAACCGCGGAATCTTGGTGACGACATAGTCGATCGTCGGTTCGAAGCAGGCCTTGGTTTTTTTGGTGATGTCGTTGGGTAATTCCCAGAGCCGGTAACCGACGGCAAGTTTGGCGGCGATCTTTGCGATCGGAAATCCGGTGGCCTTACTGGCCAAGGCACTGGAGCGGCTGACGCGTGGGTTCATTTCGATCACGATCATTCGTCCGGTCGACGGTTCGATCGCGAATTGAATGTTGCTGCCGCCGGTTTCGACGCCGATTTCGCGGATCACGGCCAACGAGGCGTCGCGCATCCGCTGGTATTCCTTGTCGCTGAGCGTTTGTGCCGGGGCGACGGTGATCGAGTCGCCGGTGTGAACGCCCATCGCGTCAAAATTCTCGATGCTGCAGATGATCACGACGTTGTCGTCTTTGTCCCGCATCACCTCCATCTCGTATTCCTTCCAACCGATGATCGATTCTTCGATCAGGACTTCCGTGACCGGCGATTGGTCCAGGCCGCTTTTGACCAGGGCATCGAAATCGTCTTTGTTGTAGGCGATCGCGCTGCCGCTGCCGCCCATGGTGAAACTGGGGCGGACGACGGCCGGCAATCCGACGTCTTCCATCGCGGCGCGGGCTTGTTCGATGTTGTGCACGATATGGCCGCGGCAGACGTCCAGACCGATCTTTTCCATCGCCGCTTTGAACTGGTCGCGTTCCTCGGCCTTGGCGATCACCTTCGCGTCGGCGGCGATCATTTCGACGCCGTATTTTTCCAGCACTCCGTTGGCGTCCAGGTCCATGGCAACGTTCAGGCCGGTCTGACCTCCCAGGGTGGGCAGCAAGGCGTCCGGGCGTTCCTTTTCGATCACTTTTTCGACCATTTGCCAGGTCAGCGGTTCGATGTAGGTCGAATCCGCCGTGGCCGGGTCGGTCATGATCGTCGCCGGGTTGCTGTTGACCAGCACCACTTCGTATCCCTCTTCACGGAGGGCTTTACACGCCTGGGTGCCGGAATAGTCGAATTCACAGGCTTGGCCGATAATGATCGGCCCGCTGCCGATCAGCAGAATTTTTTTGATGTCGTCGCGTCGTGGCACGTCGTTTTCCGGTGGAGAGCGAGATCGTTTCCAAATTTCGGGAAAGATATCAGATCAACCACCGTCTTGCGTAGGATAGGCAACACCAGAAAACCCGGATTTGTCCGCTAAGCCGTCGTACTGTCTGCTGCGACCGCGTTATTTCCCTTCGCCGCACTGGACTTGTCCCAGAACGTGGCGAAGAACAGCACCGACACGCCGATCGCCAATCCCGCGGGCATCAGCCAAAATTCTGCGGCCCCCGCCGCCCAGCCTTCCGAGGTGGTCGGGTCCAGATTGATGTAATCGCCCCAGGGACCGTGAATCAGGTTCCCGACCAGCATCCCGGCGCCGTACGTCAACAATCCCAGCAACGCCTGCGCGCTGGTCCGGATCTCCTTCGGTGCGATGCGATCGGTGTAGAGCTGTCCGGTCACGAAGAAAAAGTCGTAGCAGATCCCGTGCAAGACGATTCCCAGGACCAACATCGCCGAGGTGCTGGGCATCAATCCGAACAAGGCGTAACGCAAGGCCCATGCCAACATCCCCACCAGCAACATCCACTTGACGCCCAAGCGGGCCAGGAAAAACGGGACCAATGCCATGAAGAAAATTTCACTCACTTGACCGAGCGCCATCACCCCCGCACTGTCGCTGCCGAACGCCATCTTTTCAACAAAGTCATACGTCCGGGCATAGTAGAACGCCAACGGGATGCAAATCAGAAACGAGCAGACCGCAAAGACCAAATAGCTGGGATTGCGGAACAGTCGAATCGCATCCAGTCCCAAAACTTTGCCGATGCTGACCGGGTTGTCACGTCCCTGCGGCGGTGACTTGGGAAGGGTGAAACAATAGATCCCATAAATCAGGCCGACGACCGCCGAGAGCCGCAACGGCAAACTCGTGCTGCCGGCGTCTTCCACCCCGGGAAGCACCGGGATCGGGAATAGCCCGAACATGGACTGTGAAACCACCAACCCCGAAACGATCCAGCCGATCGTGCCCCACAACCTGATCTTGGGGAAGTCATTTTCAATCGAATCCACGTTCTGGAACGTGATCGCATTGACCAACGCCAAGGTCGGCATGTAGCACAAGAAAAACGCCATCATGACCCAGTAAAATCGGGTCGGTGAGTCGACGATTGTGCTGCACCACCAAAGCATCGCGGCGCCGGCAATCTGCAGCACTCCGTTGATGATCTCTTTGTTGAACAATCGGTCGGCGACAAACCCGACGATGATCGGGGCAAAGATCGCCGCCCACGTTTGAGTCGAATAGACGTCACCGATGATCGTATTGAGATTTTCTTCACCGGCAAAAATCTGCTGCAGGTAACTCGTCATCGGGACGAAGAACGCCCCCCAGACAAAAAACTGCAGAAACATCATCACATCAAGGCGAACTGCTTTGGACATCGGCGACGACTTAGAAAAAAGTGCGAATCAGGAATCAACTCGCCCGCTATCATAGCGACTCTCGGTTGCGAATGTATCGCGGTAACGCGACTGTTGGGGCCGCGCGGCGCCCCTCGCCGATGCACGGGGCTAACCTGCCGCGTTGATTTGGGAAAATCGATTCAATTGACAAACCGTACGCGTGATTCGAAGATGAATCGAACCCAAGCCGGCGCGCCAAAGTCCCACGCCACTCTCAACCCCTGTGCCTTGTGCGGTCGCGTCACCAGGCGTGGGACGACCGAGCACCACCTGATTCCCCGTCGCTGCCATCACAACACCGTCGAATCTCTGCTCGCACACGAACAATTTGGTCGATTCGTCGCCTGGGTTCGAGACCGCAATTAGGAGCGTCCCGCAATGAACGACGACGACCCCCCCTCGGCCGAATCAATCTCCCCCGATGATTCCAGTGCCGAATCGTTCTTGGAGGACGATTCCGGATTCGGCGAGATTTCGTTCGATGATATCGGAGCGGCCTACGCGCGCGCCGCTGCTGCGCATGATCCAGAGACGTTTGCGGTGCCGGAATCCCCGCCGAGCGGCGAAAACGATGACGAACCGGTTCCGGATGCGGCGAGGGAAACCTCCGTCGTCGACGACGACACCGTCCATCCCGAAGGCATCATCGAAGCCGCCCTGTTCGTCGGCCATCCAGACAATCAATCCTTCACCGCCGCCCGTCTGGCGTCGCTGATGCGCGGTGTCACCGAAGAGGAAGTGATGGAGATGATCGAGACGCTCAATCAGTCGTACAAGTCGGCGGAACAGGCGCTGCGCATCATCGAAGACGAAGACGGTGGCTACCGGATGACGATTGCCCCCGCGGTCGAAAAAGTCCGCCACTCGTTTCTCGGCAAGGTCCGCGAAGCTCGTCTCAGCCAAGCCGCGGTCGAAGTGTTGTCGCTGGTCGCCTATCAGCCGGGGGTCACGGCCCAGACCGTCCAAGATCAACGTGGAAAAGACAGCGGCGCGCTGCTCAACCAACTCGTCCGCCGCCGACTGCTCGAAATGAAACGCCAAGCACCTGCCGAAGGCGGACGGAAAGTCCCGCACTACTACCCCACCGAGCGCTTCCTCACCCTGTTCGGACTCGAGTCCCTGGAAGACCTGCCGCTGGTCGACGAGAGCTTCTTTGGGCACTAGTATTCCGTGTCACCTTGGTTTTCAGGTAGGTCATGCTGTGCATGACGTTCTTCTTGGTTTTCGGGTAGGTCATGCTGTGCATGACATTCTTCTAGTGCTTCAATCACATTTAGCGTTGGGGTTGCGTTTTTCGAGCGGAAAAGCGGGCAGGTACGTTTCGCACGGGCATCAGTAGCAAGGGGTTCAGCGACCGTTGTTGTCGAGCCTTTAGGCCAATACCGC
>NZ_JANZKV010000085.1 GCF_025060895.1 Stieleria sedimenti
CTTAGCGGTATTGGGCTCAAGCCTGCACACCAACACGTGTGCCCGCAAGAGGGCGAGCAATGGCCTGCTGATTCAGATGAAGTTTTGGCGTAGAGATGCTGGCCAAACGTTGCCACGAGCGGCCAGGTCAATTGAGCGTCGAGACGATCTTCGCTTTCGTTTACCGAAGCATTGGCGTCGGTCCTTCGTCCGGACTCTTTTCTGGAGGGGGGTTGGGTACGGCCTTTCAGGTGGTTGGCCCGCGTGTCCCAGCTCTCCTAAATTGCCAAATCGCCGTCAAGAGCGTTGAATTCCTCAATTGCTGCTCTTATAGTCTGTTGAAGAGGTATGTTTTCCCTCTGCAACATCGCTCAATCTTGATTGGAATCTGGAAATGCAACGTTTGATCTGTTCCATCGCCACGTTAGCGCTGGTTTGTGCTTCTGGCTTTGTCTCCGCGGCGGATGTCGCCCAACAGCAATGGGTCCGCGTTTCGGAGAGCGGATCGGTCCAGGGGCGCGTCATCGTCCCGCGCAGCGAAGGGATTGCGGCGGCACGGGGTGCGAAGGTCGTGTTGATCGACCAATTGGGCAAGCCGGCCGCTGCTGCAACCGAATCGGACAAGACGGGTCGGTTCACGTTGACCGACGTGAAGCCCGGCGTTTACACGCTGATGATTCGCGGTGACGGCACCTTCGCTTGCTGTGCGATGCACATCGTCAGCAAGGAAGTCCCGATCAGTGAGCAATTTGAAATTGCCGCCGGTGCGGTGGAGTTCAGTGTCGTGCGAGACGCAATCCTGCGTTACATGCCGACCGGCCAAGCGAGCAAGGTCGAGTTCGATCCGAGCAACAACCCAATGGCCACCGACCGTGCCTTTACCGGAGAATCCGTCCGCCTGAGCCAATACGAAGGCGGACTGCGAGGGCGTTTGACTCGCGCCGGATTCACCGACAACCCCGGTGCCCAAGGGGCGAACGTGGTGATCTACCGCGATGGCGTTGAAGTCGCCCGAACATTGACCGATGCCACCGGGCACTTTCAAGTCGACGACCTGGCTCCGGGAAGTTACTCGGTCTTGGGTTCTGGAAAAGACGGTTTTGGGTTGATGGGCATCGAGCTTGTCAATCCGTTGACGGTCCAGGCCGCGCAAGCGGCGACTGACGGCGGCACCACGTTGGTCGCTCAAACTGAATCCGGTTCGGACACCTTCATCATGCAAGTCGCTCCGGGGCCGATCACGGTCATCGAAGATCGATTGATTTCTGAGGAAGAAGTCGATGAGGGTGGTCTGCTGCTGCCCGATGGCGGATACGATCCGACTGCGATGAGTGGTTCCTTCGGCGGAGGCGGAGGCGGCGGCGGCGGAGGAGGCGGCATCGGTGGCGGCGGCAGCCTGCGAGGCATCGCCGTGCTGGGCGGGATCGGAGCTGCGATTGCGATCGGCGCCAGCGATGACGACGCGATCGATACCCCGCCGGTCAGCAGCCCCGCGTTGCCGAATCAAGTTCAACAACCGGTTGTCAATCCGTAGGATTGACGCATCACGAACTCGCCTGATTCAGCAGCCAGCTGCCAGGAAAGTTTACCGAATGATCAAAAAGCCGCGCGTGAATCACGTGCGGCTTTTTTCGTTCTCGATAAATACCGATTCAGACTGCCCTGGGATCTTTCGTCGCACTTTCCTGAAGGCAACAATAGGGTCCTTCAAGATTCACGCAGCAGAGTTGTCTGGAGCCGATCACGTTGCCCCCAGATGTAGACTCCCCCGCCTGTCCCATCACCGCCCGCGAGACGACTAAACGAATGAGTGCCGCCCAGACTTCGATTCCCGAAGACGTTGCAAAGAGTGCTTCGGAAGCCAAAGATCGATTGAATGAACACACTCTCAAGATTGTGCATTGGCACTTTAGTGAGGAGACAGGAAGCCCGTTTTGGTTGGAAAAGAAGGCGGAGCTGGGGTTCGATCCCCTCACCGACATCAAGTCCTTCGACGATCTGAAGAAGTTCCCGCACTTCGAAGACGAATGGCTCCGCGGTGGTCCGATTCAACGCTGGATCCCCAAGGGGCATGCCGGAAAGCCGGTCTACGTGTTCGAAACGGGCGGCACGACGGGGGTTCCGAAAAGCCGGATGGTGATCGAAGATCACTGGAAAGACTACGAATTGTTCAGTGAGACGCTGCCGGATGAGCATTTCCCGCAGGGTTCGAATTGGCTGATGCTTGGACCCAGCGGTCCGCGGCGCCTGCGGTTGGCCGTCGAACACTTGGCTCAACATCGCGGCGGCATCTGCTTCTGCATCGACTTGGACCCCCGCTGGGTCGTCAAGCTGATCAAGAAAGGCTGGATGGAGCATTTGGAAGAGTACAAGAAGCACTGCATCGACCAAGCCGTCACGGTGCTGACTGCGGGGCACGACGTCAAGTGCATGTTTGCGACGCCGAAGTTGCTCGAATCGCTCGGCGAAGCGCTCGAAGACCGCGGCACCAGCCTGCAAGAAGTGGGCATCAAGGGGATCTTTTCCGGCGGCACCGAGTTCACACCGCAGTGGACGCGTTTCTGCGTCGAAGAACTGCTCGGTGGGCCGGTCGAAGAAGGCGGCGTCTACATGACACCGACCTACGGCAATACCCTGATGGGACTGGCCTGCAGCAAACCGATCTCGGCCGCGGACGGCTACAAGATCAGTTACTACGCCCCCCAGCCACGCGCGGTGACCGAGGTCGTCAGTTTCGACGACTACAACCAAGTCGTCGGGTTTGGCGAAACCGGACGTGTGAAGCTGTACACGTTGACCGACGAATTCTTTGTGCCCGGGTTTATGGAACGCGACGAAGGCGAGCGAGAAGCACCGTTCGACATGTACCCTTGGGACGGTGTCAGCGGCGTGCGACCGTTCCACGAGTTGGCAAGCGCGACGACCGTCGGCGTTTATTAAAGCCTGCTGAATCTTAGAGCCTGCCCGAACCTACCAATCTCCCACTCGCAACATCAACGGATAGACATGATCACATTGCAACCGCTTCGCTGGGGCAAGCCCTACGAATCGATGGAAATCAAGGACGTCGTTCACTTTGACACCGGGGAACCGATTGCAAAGTTCGGCAGTGTCGGAGGCGGCATCGTCGCCCGTGACATGAAGCAGGCTCACAAGGCCCGCGCCGCACTGCTGAAACATTCGACGGCCGATCTGATCGCGATGTCGAAAAAGGCGGCCGACCTGTTTGAGAACGCGGAACTGCCCGTCGGGGATTCGATGCAATCGGTCGACCAGTTTGTGCACCAGCAATCGGCCAGTACGGGATTGCCGGAGCACATGTGTCGTTCGAATCTGAAAAAGAACAGCTTCGTTCTGAGCCACATCGACGAGATCTTGGATTGTCTGACCCGTGGACTGGATCTCGATATTCTGAGCCGGGGCTACGGTGAAGAAGGCCGCGGTGTGATCGTCAGCTATCAGGCTCAAACGCCGGTCTTGGGCGCCATCTTGCCGAACAATTCACCGGGCGTTCACACCCTCTGGCTGCCGGCGATCCCGTTGCAAATCGGGCTGGCCCTGAAACCCGGCTCGCAAGAACCGTGGACACCGTACCGGATGGTGTCGGCGTTTATCGCAGCCGGCGTCCCCGCTGAGGCATTCGGTTTGTATCCCGGCGGGCACGACGCCGGCGGTGCGATCATGACCAAAACGCCTCGCAGCATGATTTTCGGGAGCGCCGAAACCGTCGCACAGCACGCGGGCAATCCCCGCGTCCAAGCCCACGGTCCGGGGTGGTCGAAGATCTTGATCGGCGATGACGTGGTCGATGATTGGGAACTGTATTTGGACGTGATGGTCGAAAGTGTGCTCAGCAACTCGGGACGCTCTTGCATCAACTGCAGCGGCATCTGGGCCAGTCGACACACCCGCGAAATCGCCCAAGCGATCGCCGAGCGGATCGGACCGGTCGATGTGTTGCCGCCGACCGATGACAACGCTCAACTGGCCGCATTCACGGTCCCCGCCATGGCGACCGGAACGTACGCGATGGTGCAGCAGGACTTGGCCGAAAGCGGTGTCACCGACATGACGGCTGACTACGGCGACAAGTTGATCGAGCGCGAGCACTGTGCCTACCTGCGGCCGATGGTCGTTCATGCCGATTCACCGGACCGCGGCGTCGCGATGAAGGAATACATGTTCCCCTTCGTCAGCGTCGTGGAGTGCCCGCAAGCGGAAATGCTTCGTCGCATCGGTCCGACGCTTGTCGGAACGGTGCTGACCAGAGATCCCGAGCTGGTCGCCGCGGCCGGAGCTTGCGTCGAGATCGATCGCGTGAACTTCGGGCCGATCCCGACCAATCGGCTCAACTGGCTGCAACCGCACGAAGGAAACATCATCGATTTTCTGTTCCGTTCGCGAGCCTACCAAGTCGCCGATCTGCCCGTCGCCGCGACGGCGTAGTATCGATTCCAGCGAGCGCGCGTGATGGGCTGTTGATTTAATCGTGATCTGCTGAGTCAATGGTGAGCCGCTGGCCGTGAGGCCTCGGGCGACGCCAGAATGCCCGGCCGCTTACGCGTCACGGCTCACTAAATCAACAGACCGGTGAGCGAGCGGCGCGTGTTGAAGAAACGTTGTCATCACGTGCCACTGGCTGACGCCACGTGCTGGGGTGGCCACTTGTTGGGATGCAAATCATGCGACAAACCACAGGATGCGATCGTGATCCACGGTCGCGTTTCGTTGGTGGTCGATCCAGCGGTCGGAAGGCCCCGGGGACTCGCCCGATCCAGCCGCCTCAAACGGCTCGAGGTGCTCTTCGTAGTAGCCCAGCACCGCCGATAAACCGGTCGGTGCGTCGGGGCCACTGACACGCCGGCCGTCCTCGGACACCCAGGCTCCGTCGATTCGGGTGACTTGCACGGTGATCAAGGCCGATCGACCGAGCGCCGATGCGACACCGGGGGTGGCAGGTCGAGTTCGCAACTGTTCGGGCGTATCGAACTGCGCAATCTTGCCGTTTTCGATCACCGCTACACGGCTGGCAAGACGCATCGCCTCGCCGCCGTCATGGGTCACGTGAATCGTGACGCCCGGCGATTGGTGGTGCAGCCGCGAAAGATCTTTTTCGATCTGGAACCGCAAATTGGCATCGATCGCGGACAGCGGTTCGTCCAGCAATCTTACTGATGCCTGGCTGGCAATCGCCTTGGCGACTGCCGCGCGTCGCAATTGCCCACCGCTGAGTTGTTCCGGCAGCCGATCCAGCAGCGATTCCAATTCCACCATCTTTGCCGCTTCCCGAATCCGTTGTTCGCGTTCGGGACGGGAAAGGCGGCCGCGGACCCCCATTCCGATGGAGCGTCCGATTGGCCAATGGGGGTACACGCCGGCTTGCTGGGGCACGAGCGCGACGTCGCGATGTCGGGGCGCCACACGGGTCATATCGCGGCCCGTCAAAAAAATGGTTCCCGACGTCGGGGCAATCAGCCCGGCGATCATTCTCAACAAGGACGTCTTTCCACATCCACTGGCCCCCAAAATCACGACATATTCGCCTTCCTGGACCGAAACGCTGATTTCATCCAGGACCTTGTTGCTGTCATAACGGAGAGAAACGTTGTTTAGCTGGACGACCTGCATACAATCAACCATAGTGGGGTCCGCGAAGGCCGAGCGGCCCCGCGCCGTTGGATCCATTGCGATGGACCTGTTCAACCGCCATCGAACACGCCACGTCCGATCCGGCCAGGACGCGGATGCTCGATTGATGATAGCGAACGAATTGACTGAATAGTTGGAGCCACCATGAATCATTCCTTTCATCACGTCGATGCCAAGCGGGTGTTCGCCTTCATTTTCGTCGCGGTTCTGGTCTCGATCGGGCTGCGGCAGGCCGATAGTCAGGACGCCGTCAGCGGAGAACCCGTGGCCGACGCGGTAGAGGTGAGAGCGGACGTGTCGGCGACGATCGAGTCCGAGAACGAGGCGGACGAAATCGAGGACCCGCCGTACACGCCTAAAACCGTGGCGGAACTACAAAAATCCCTCACCCCGATTCAATTCAAAGTCACCCAGAACGAAGAGACTGAAACGGCGTTCCGAAACAAGTATTGGGACAACAAGAAAGAAGGTCTCTATCGCTGTATCGTGTGCGGACAGGCGCTTTTCACCAGTGAGACCAAGTACAAGTCCGGCACCGGTTGGCCGAGTTTTTACGATCCGATCAGCAAGGACCGCATCGGGATGAAGGTCGATTTTCGGCTCATCTATCCTCGCCAGGAGGTGCATTGCAGTCGATGCGAAGCCCACCTGGGGCATGTGTTCAACGACGGCCCCAAAGACAAAACGGGCAAGCGTTATTGCCTGAACAGTGCGGCGTTGCGGTTCGAAGAGGCCGCGGAGAAGTCGAAGTCTGCCAAGGATAAGAGTCGCTAGCGCTTTGTCCGCTTCCACCGCCGAAGGACGTGGCATGACCCCGAACGGGGTCAGAGCACGTAGCCGGAGGTGAGCGGAGCGACACCTCCGGATATCCGGTCACCGGCACGTCGCGCCCCCGAAGGGTGTCGAAGCAAAATTCGCTGCGACCCCGTCCGGGGTCGAGGGATTTTGGGATCTGCTTCCCGGAGGCGTCGCTGCGCTGACCTCCGGCTATTCACTGTGATCCCTTCGGGAGACTCGCTTCGCTGCCGCGCTTCGTCTGGGAAACCTTGACGATTGCAGGGGCTCGACCCATCGCACCCAATGTCGCGATCAAACGCATGCTGCGTGTTGTGCTTGTCATCCGCATTCTGGCGTGTTTGTTCTCGTTTCGAATCCGATCGGTCGAACCAGATAATGGGAATGAATCTGATTGTCCGTCCAAACGGAGCATGCGAGAAAAACGATGTTTTGGAATCAAACGAGCAAGTTAGTGCAAATGGCGAAGATCACGGCGTGTTTTGCGCTTGTCGCCCCGGCTTCGGCGGTGTTCGCAGCGGACCCGGTTCAGAGCGACTTGCCTTCGTACCTGGCTGAGACACCGCTGACCTTTGCGGCATTGGTCCAGGGCGATGGGCAGGCCGGCGCAGCCGTTGACGCCGCGACGGATACGGCGGTCACGCTGGTGCAAAACGACGACGTGCCGGGGACCAAAGACACCACGGTGCCGGTCGCCGAGGAAGCCAATCGCTCGCTATTCTCGGATCGCCAAACGCAGCTGTCCGACGGCAAGCTGGTGCTGCCGCCGATTGCGGCCCTGACGACCGACACGGCGGAAATTGGCAACGGCGAAGTTCCGCTGGGATTCCGCCAAGGAGCGACCATTCCATTGATCCCATTGCCGGAATCTGGCATCGATCGCGGCTTGCCATGGCAATGGACCGCTCGCCACTGGGCCGCCCCCAATACGTTTTCCCATCCCCTCTATTTTGAGGACCGGATGCTGGAACGCCACGGCCACCAGCGATACCCGCGCCTCCAGCCATTCGTGAGCGGTGGACGGTTCTTAGCACAGGCCGTCTCGCTGCCCTACCTGACCGCGATCACTCCGCCTTCGGAGTGCCAGTACAGCCTGGGGTACTACCGCGCCGGGGCCTGCGCTCCCGCGCTCAAGCAGCGGCCGCCGTACCAACGCAAGGCCGTCGTTTCGCAGGCAACTGCGGTCGGCGTGGCGGCCGCCATCTTGCCGTAGCGGCTAAAAATTCGTTCGCCGCGTTCACCGCGGTTGGGACTTCCGAAATGGTTGGCAAGTCGCTAAAACGGTGGGAGTCAAGTCTCTCCTACCGATCGGTAAAAAATGATCTACTTGCTGACCCTCGCCATCGCCGCGACTCGTTTTCTGCCGCACCCGCCCAACTTCGCCTGTCTGGGGGCACTCGGGTTGTTCGCGGGTTGTTATTTCGCCGGACGCAAGGCCTACTTGGTCCCGGCCGCAGCCCTGTTGATCAGTGATGCGGTTTCCCATTTGATGGGGATTCCCGGCATGGGATTTTACAACCCGATGGTGATGGCAGCGACCTACGTCGGGGTCACGTTGTCGGTCCCACTGGGGCGACTAGTCCGTGCTCATGCGGATGCCAACCGTGTGAACTGGCGGAGACTTCCGATGGGAGCATTCGCCGCCTCTACGGTGTTCTTCGTCGTCAGCAACTTAGGGGTCTGGCTCGGTCCTTGGTATCCCGCCAGCGCGGAAGGGTTGGTGGCGTGCTTCACCAACGCGATTCCATTTTATGGTTACACCGCTGCCGGCGACCTGCTGTTTGCCGGTGTGATGTTCGGTGCTTATGAACTGTCCGGTGTGAAGCGGGCGGTCCCCGCTCCTGCGGTCGCCCAAGCGGCTTAGAACCATTGATTGAATCAGCCGTTTGACGCGAGCCTGACGGGCCCAGGTGCGTATTTTTGGTGCGACAGGCCGTACGCTCACGCGAGACGGCTGATCCCGCGTGTGATCGGGTTCAATCGACAGTCCGGTCAGCGACCGGCGACAAGTGGCGTAAGCTTCCAGCTTGCGTCCCCTGCAAGCTTCAGCTTGCACCCGGCGCCCCAGCGGGACGCGAACGGCTGATCCCGCGTGTGATCGGATTCAATCAACAGCGCGTTCGAGCTGCCACACGCGTTTTTTCTCGCCAGGCCACCTGCGATTGCCCCAAAAACGTCGGCATGATGTTTTGGTTTCTGTGCGGAAACGCTCGATATGGGCGGGCTCGGAATCCGCCGAAGGTCGATTTTGGGACCGATTTTGACCGATAATACCGGTTTTGGCCGGAACTCTTCCCAAACATGCGGCGTCAGAGAGCCACGATTCGTTGACACGGTTATCGGCCCAACTAGAATCGCAGCCATTCCTTATCCAATCGCCTCATACTTCGCATTTTTCCCATCTTCCTGGTTGGGCGAGCCTTACGTATTTAGCAACGCTTGGGGCTGAGTTCGTCCGATTCATACGAACGAGCGTATTCCCCGCGCTGCGGCAATCCATGCGAAATTTACGGTCGCGATCGATGAGAAAATGGAATTAAATGGATAGGCGGGCGTCTCAGAATTACACTCTGCAGAACCCGCAACTTGTACGACCGACCCGCGACACCGCCGCTTTTCGTCAAGGCCCTAGAGGCCGGCACGTTTGGTAGAGACCCTCGATGATCCAACGAACTGAATCGGAATTCCTTAGTCCCAACGCTTCTAACAACGAGATGAGCGACATGAAAGTCGATTCTTCGCGGAAACAAAGAAAGACGCGACGAAGCCGTGGGGGCCAACGCCGACAGCGTCGGCGATTATTGATGGAGGGGTTAGAGAGCCGGAAACTGCTCGCCGCCGTCAGCAGTGCGGGCAGCAGCAACGCTCCTGTCGACACGGATTTGTTTGCGCCGTCGAATCCGCGGAACATCGGAACCGTGCCGGCGTTCGTGGTCAACGAGGCGGAAACAGCCAACCAAACGGGCGTGAATGATTCGCGTTTCAACGCCCAGTTCCTTCCTCTGGGGACGGGGCCCGGTGAGGAGGACACGATCGATCTCAACGGCAGCCTACCGGTGACGATCAGCGGTCAGGGCAACGTCAACGCGGACGTCGACACCTACGCGTTCAACCTGCGAGCCGGTGACATTCTGGACATCGCGGTGATCGGTGCGGGGGCGAACTTGACGGTCCTGTACGGCCCGTCGGAGTTTGGCACGACATACAACCCGCGGGCGACCAATGGTGCGTTTTGGTTCGGGACCGATTCCAATCAAGGGTTGATCCACCCCGATCCGTCTCCGCTGATGACGGCCGGCAACGCGGTTGCGGCTCAGGTCGTGCCGCACGATGGGACCTATTATCTGATCGTTGCTCCATCGACGACCTCGGTGAACTACACCGCCGGGCTTCGCGTTTATCGACCGATCGCGGAGAGCCTGCCGATCGGTGCCCAGCAGACCATCTACTTGGATTTCGAAGGCGGGTTCTATCCGAGCACGCTGTTCCCGGGCAGCACGAATCCGTTCGGGATCATTCGATTCTCTTCACTTCGCGAGAACCTGGCCGCGTTGGGGCTGCAAGACACCTCTGAAGCGGCATACAACGAGTTGATCGACAAGACGGTCGATCTGGTTCACAGCGACTTCTTCTCCGTCATCACCGACGGACAAAACGGCGACTACAACAGCACCGGCAACCCGGGTGATTTCGGGATCCGAATCCTCAACAGCCGCGACGCCGCGTTGGGGCTGTACCCGGAGCCGTCGCTGGACGACCCGTTGGTGACGCGTCTGTTCATCGGCGGCACGATCGCGGATGCGGGGATTGACGGCATTTTGGGCATCGCCCAGTCGCTGGACATCGGCAACTTTGACATGGCCGAGAACTCGATCCTACCGATCGACTTCTTCCTTGCGTCGGCGACCCAGTTCCCGATCAACAACAACAAGAGCGTGTTGGACGCCATCGCCCGCTCGATGGCGTGGACGGTATCTCACGAGGCCGGACACACCTTTGGTCTGCGTCACACCGATGGAACCAACGCGGTCGGCTCGATCATCGACGGGGTCGGGCCCCGCCGCGATGAGTTCGGAATGGGCGTCGGCTTTGACGGAATTTTTGGAACAAATGACGACACCATCCCATATTTCTCGATCGATCGTTTTGATCTCAACGAAGGCTTGTTCGGGTTCCAGGACACGGCTAACGCGTTGGCCTACAGCCTCTCGACCGGCACCGTGGGGACCGGCATCACCGGACGCGTCTTCAACGACCTCAATCGCGACGGACGCGGGACCGGCGACCCGGGGCTGCCCGGTGTGACGGTCTTTGCCGATATCATTCAGAACGGCGTGATCGATCCGACCGAGCCCGTGGCCGTGTCCGATGCCAACGGCTTGTATTCGTTGAATGTTGCATCGGGGACGACCTACAACGTGTTGGCGGTGACACCGACACAATTTGCCCCCAGCCTGCCGACCCACCGGTTTGCTGCCGGCGGTGACAGCGGCATTGATTTCGGATTTACCAAGGTGATTTCCGATATCACCGGGACCAAGTTCGCCGACACCAACGGCAACGGAGTCTTTGACTCCACCGAGTCTGGGATCGAAGGGGTTTACATCTACCTGGACTTGGACGGTGACGACAGTCCGGACATCGGAGAACCGTCCGCCATCACGGATGTCGATGGTCGCTACAGCATCAATTTCCCCGGCCCAGGCACCTATACGATTCGGGAAGTTGTTGGACCAGGTTTTGTGCAAACGTTCCCGACCAGCGGCGAGCACGTCGTCAATTTCAACGGGATCGGTTTGGCGGACAATTACAACTTCGGGAACCTGCCCTCACGCGATTACGGTGATGCCCCGGATACGTATCAAACGACCGTCGCTGCCAATGGCCCCAGCCACGGCATCAGCAACGCCTTGGGGCTCGGTGCATTGGTCGATCGCGAGACCGATGGGATCCCGAGCGCGACCGCACTCGGCGATGATCTGAACAACATCGACGATGAAGACGGTGTGCTACTGCTGTCGCCGCTGGGACCGGGTGGCGCGGCGAGCCTGTCCGTCACGACGCGCAACACCACCGGCAACGCGGCCTACCTGCAGGGCTGGATCGACTTCAACGCCAACGGTGTCTTCGACGCATCGGAGCAAGTGTTCAAGGACCTTCAACTCGGTGACGGTACTTCGACGCTGACCGTGAACGTGCCCAGCGACGCGGTCGTCGGATCGACGTTTGCTCGGTTCCGCTACAGCCCGACCACCGGTCTGGGTGTCGGTGGGGAAGCCGATTCGGGTGAAGTGGAGGATTACCAGTTTGACATCCTGCAGCAGGCGGCTGTCGCCAACGACGACAACTTCACCGTCTCGCGAAACTCGCTTTCGAACCGACTGGATGTGCTGGCCAACGATTTCGAAACCAGCGTCACCCAACTGAGAATCATCTCGACCAACACCACCGGGACGGTTGGCACACGCGGAGTCGTTTCGATCATCGAAAACGGTCGTGCGATCTCTTACACGCCGCCCAACGGTTTCACCGGACGTGACGTGTTCCAATACGTGGTGGTCGACCAGACCGGAACGCAGTACACCGCCACCGTGGTCGTCAATGTCAATTTCCGATCCAACGTGCCGATCGCGGTGGATGATACCTTCGACATCCCCCAGGGTTCGGCCAACCGGGCCTTGAACGTCTTGGACAACGACGTGCCGAGTATCTTCGGCGGCATCTCGATCACCAGCGTGACGGCGGGTGACCAGGGTGGCCAAGTCACGTTGGAAGGCGGCGGCCAAACGATTCGGTACACGCCGCAACCCGGATTCGCCGGAACCGAACAGTTCACTTATAGCATTGAGGACGCCAACGGATCGATCAGTACGGCTCAGGTCACCGTCAATTCGCAACCGGGCGCGCTCAACGACGACTTGGTCGATTTCACGATCGGAATCTTCGATGTCGTCAATAACAAACCGATCTCTAGCGTCCAAGTCGGACAACCGTTCTACGTTCGCGTGTTCGTCGAAGAGCTGAATAACCCGAACTTCAGCCCCGAAGGCGTCGCGTCGGCGTTCTTGGATCTGCTCTACACCGACGAATTGGTTTCGACCAACGACACGATCAGCACCGATTCCTTCGGGTTTGACATCACCTTCGGTGAAAACTTCCAAGGTGGTGGTTTCAAACTGGGTGACGCCATCGTGCCCGGCTTGATCAACGATGTCGGTGCCGTCCAGCCGATTCCGGGCGACGGCAATCTGATTCAGCACACCGATCCGGCCGAATTGTTCACACTGACCATGACCGGGATTTCACCGGGTGTCGCGCTGTTCGCCGCCGACCCCGCTGACAGCCCCGTGGCCGAAACGATCCTGGTCGGCGAAGACGTGGCGTTGACGCCGGCTCAGCAACGTCTCGGACGCACCGAACTGACGATCTTCCCGGCCAGCGACAACTTCGCCAGCGCGATCGACGATGCCTTCGTCGATGGTTTTGACTCGGTCGGCAACCGCATCGAGCAGAGCGTGCTGCCCAATACACTCGATGTTCTCGACAACGACCTGTTCGGTCCCACGGGCACGATTCAGGAATTCGGGATTGTGACCGCCCCGTCGCTGGGAACCGCGGTCGTCAACCGAAACGGCACGCCGACCGATTTCAGCGATGATACGATCGACTACTTCGCCGATGTCAACGCCAACGGGTTTGACAGCTTCACCTACGTGATTGTCTCCAGCGATGGCGTGCGAAGCGTCGCCGAAGTCACGATGGCGATCGGCGATGCGGCCAATGACGACATCGTCGACATCTCCTTCGGTCTGGTCGATGAATTCGGAAACTCGATCACCTCGGTCGCGTCGGGACAGACCTTCGGCGTGCAAGTCTTCGTGGAGGACCTGAGAACCGAATTCCAGGGCAACACGTTTGTCTTTGCAGCCTACCTGGACATGCTGTACGACACCGGAGTCATCAATCCGGCACCGGCTGCGGGCGGCGGCCGTTACGATTTCCGAGTCGCGTTTGACGGTGATTTCAACACCAGCACCGGTGTCGGCACCGCGGCTCGTCGCGGAATCATCGATGAATTCGGCTCCTTGCTGCTGCAGTCGGTCGCTGAGAGCGGATCAGTGGCCGAGCCGAATTTAATGGCAACGGTCTTCTTCACCGCCGGAACCGTGTTTCAAGACACCGTTACGCAAGTGATCGGCAGCCCGGCCGATTCGTCGCCGTTCCAAGACACCTTGCTGCGAGACCGCGATGATCCGGTCGACGTCTCGCAAATCCGCTACCACGCGTTGAATGTGACCGTTCGAGCCGCCAGTGCGTTGCAGAACCAAGCGATGCCCGAAGACGTCAATAACGACGGCTTTGTGACACCCTCGGACGCCCTGACGGTCATCAACGCCCTGGCCCGCGAAGGCGAAGGCGAAGCCCAACGATTCGGGATGTACACCGACGTCAATGGTGACATGAAGACCACCGCCCTGGATGCCTTGAGGGTGATCAACCATCTGGCATTGATGGCCGCCCAAACGGCTGAAGGCGAAGCAGTGGTCAGCGACCAACTCGCTTCGAATGCACCCGCCACCGACCCGGCGTCGCGTGACGAAGCCTTCGCCGATCTCAGTCTGCAAGCCAAATTGGTGAGCTTCGATGATTCAGGCGAGCCCCGAGCGGCGAGCCAAACGGTCGCGTTGACCTTCGCGGACGCCGACGACGAAGATGACGACCTGCTCGCTCTGCTGGCCGATGACCAAAGCGAGTTGGCGTAGGACATCTCGTCCTGCTCGGATAGCTAACGGAAAAAGGGGACGCAGCATTTCGATGTTGCGTCCCCTTTCGCGTTCAATCCGTCTCCCTCTGATTGTCGCGTCAGGCGGGTGCTCGGATATCCGGAGGTGTCGCTTCGCTCACCTCCGGCTACTGGCTTTGACCCCCGTTCGGGGTCATGCCGCGAGCCGATTATCCCGGAGGGATTTCAGCGAGTGGCCGGAGGTCAGCGCAGCGCCACCTCCGGGCAGCTTCGACACCCTTCGGGGTCGCGTCACGCTGGTGCCCGGATATCCGGAGGTGTCGCTTCGCTCACCTCCGGCTACTGGCTTTGACCCCCGTTCGGGGTCATGCCGCGAGCCGATTATCCCGGAGGGATATCAGCGAGTGGCCGGAGGTCAGCGCAGCGCCACCTCCGGGCAGCTTCGACACCCTTCGGGGTCGCAACGCGCTGGTGCTCGGATATCCGGAGGTGTCGCTACGCTCACCTCCGGCTACTGGCTTTGACCCAATACCGCTAAGTTAACATGAATGAGGGGGCCCGGACGCTGGCGCGAACCGGCTGATGTCAAACGAATATCAGCCGTTTGGCGCGAGCCTACGGGCCCTCATCT
>NZ_JANZKV010000086.1 GCF_025060895.1 Stieleria sedimenti
GCACACCAACACTGATGCCCTTACCACTTGGTTTTCCGGCCGACCTCAAGCACCGGCGTCGGCCATCCGATAGGCCTCGATCACTTTCTGTTCACCCTCGAGGCCCTTGACGCTGTTTCCGTGCTCCATCCCGATCACCCCGGTGTAGCCTTTGGATCGCAGGTGATCGAACACGCCGCGATAATTGATCTCGCCGGTGTAGGGTTCTTTTCGTCCGGGGTTGTCACCGGATTGAAAGTACGCGATCTCACTCCAGCTGGCATCGATGTTTTCGATCAAGTTGCCTTCGGTGATTTGCTGGTGATAGAGATCGAACAGGATCTTGCAGGACGGGCTGTTGACGGCGCGGCAGAGCGCGTACGCCTGGTCGCTTTGTTGCAGAAAGACGCCGCCGTGGTTGGCGTACCAGTTGAGCGGTTCGAGGACCATGACCAGGTCGTGTTTTTCGATCACGTCGACGCAACGGCGCAGCATGTCGATCGCGTTGGCGGTTTGATAACCGCTGGCCAGTCGACGTCCGCCGTAGCGATTCCATTGCGAATCGGGGTGCTGTTGATCGACGCTGCCGGGAACGACGGTGAACCAAGTCGCACCGACACGTTGGGCGATTTCGACGGCGTTTTTCATCGCCGTCATGATTTCGGCCGTGGAGGCGTCATCGGGCCGGGTGAAGGTCGGTTTGTCGAAGCTGGCGTAGGCGACGAAGACGCCCATTTGCATGCCAAGCTGGTCGAGCAGATTGCCGATCTTTTCCTGCATCTCCGGCGTTTCACCCGGCAAGCCGTTGTATTCGAAGGCGGTGAACCCCTGGTCGGCACTGAACCTGATTTGGTCCAAAACGTCTTTGCCGGCGGAGTGCTTGAACATCCCCGGATGGGGTGCATAGCCGAGCGAGAATTTTTGCGAGCCGTTTTGTGCCAGGGACACGTTCCCGGACACGGCGGCGGCGGCGATGGCAGCGGATTTGAGCAGGTTTCGACGCGACAACATGGTCAGCTCCATGGCGAGGAGGATGGGCCAAAAGGCCGGGCCCTGGGTCGGACAGGATAGCCGAATTGCCGCCGTTGCACTACGATTCGCGGGCATTGGCAACGTCCATTTCCACCCCAGGCCTAGCCCACGCGCGAGCCACCATCATGAGTCATCGTTTTTCCGTCATTCAGACCGCCCCCCCGGATGCGATTCTGGGACTCACCGAAGCTTTCAACGCGGACCCGAATCCCGGCAAGATGAACTTGTCCGTCGGGGTCTACAAGGACGAAAACGGGCAGACACCGATCTTGAAATCGGTCAAAGCGGCAGAGCAAAAGATCTTGGACAGCGAAGCAACCAAGGGCTATCTGTCGATCGATGGCTTGCCGGAGTACCGCGCCGATGTCCGCAATCTGGTCTTCGGGGAGACCCTGCCGGCCGATCGCGTGGCGGTGCTGCAGACACCCGGCGGCACCGGGGCGCTGCGAATCGCCGCGGATTTCATGCGGACACAATTGCCCGAGGCAAGGATCTGGATGCCCAATCCCACCTGGGCTAATCATCCGGCGATTTTCGCTGCGGCGGGATTGCCGTCGGAGACGTATCGCTACCTGGCTGATGATCGCACGTCGCTTGATTTGGACGGCATGCTCGCTGCGCTCGACGGCAACGCCAAACCGGGCGACGCGATCCTGCTGCACGGTTGTTGTCACAACCCGACCGGCATCGACCCGACAGCCGAGGATTGGAAACAGATCGCATCGGTAATCGCCGAAAAGAATCTGTTGCCGCTGATCGATTTTGCCTACCAGGGTTTCGGCGACGGGATCGAGCAAGACGCCGTCGGTTTGCGAACGGTCCTCGAGCACGTTGACGAAGCGATCGTGTGCACCTCGTTCTCCAAAAACTTTGGCTTGTACAGCGAGCGGGTCGGCGCCGTTTCGCTGGTCGCGGCTGATGCCCAGCAGTGCGCCGCGGCACTCAGTCAGCTGAAACGAGTGGTTCGCACCAATTACAGCAATCCGCCGCGACACGGCGGTGCGATCGTCGCCACGATTTTGGCCGACGAGCAGCTGACCGAACTGTGGAAGGAAGAACTGGAAACGATGCGTTTGCGGATCACCAAACTTCGAGAACAATTCGTCGAAACCATGAAGTCGACCGGCTCCGGCCACGACTTCTCCTTCTTGCTGCGTCAGAAAGGCATGTTCTCCTACAGCGGGCTCAGCCCCATGCAGGTCGACGAGCTGAAGAGCAAGCACGGCATCTACATCGTCGGCAGCGGTCGAATCAACGTTGCCGGCATGAGTGAAACCAAAATGAATTCCTTCTGCGAAGCGGTTGCTTCGGTCATGTCATGAGCAGTGAAGCCACACCCTCCACCCTGCGTCCCTCAGTTTGCATCGACGCCGTTTTTGAAGGCGTTGCGCCGCGTGAAGCGATCGCCCGCGTCAAAGCGTGTGGGATCGACGCCTTTGAATTCTGGGGTTGGTGGGACAAAGATCTCGCGGAGATCGAAGAGGCCGCGGCGGAGCACCAGATGCAAATCGCCGCCTGTTGCACCAAGTTCATCAGCTTGGTCGACCCGGCCAGTCGGGCTGCCTATCTGGACGGACTCGGCGAATCGATCGAAGCGGCCAAGCGGCTCGGATGCCAGACCTTGATTTCCCAGGTCGGTGACTTTCGGCCCGACGCCGGCAACGAAGCACAACACGATTCTCTGGTCGACGGGCTGCGCGAAGCGGCACCGATGTTGGAGCAATCCGGCGTCACGCTGGTCTTCGAACCGCTCAACGACCTGATCGACCACCTGGGTTATTATCTGGTGCGAAGCGAGCAAGCGTTTGCAATCGTCGACCAGGTCGCCAGCGAAAACGTCAAAGTCGTCTTCGACATTTATCACCAGCAGATCAGCGAAGGCAATGTGATCCGCAATGCGACCGCCAACATCGGCCGGATCGGCCATTTCCATGCCGCCGGGAATCCGGGCCGAAATGAGCTGACGCGGGGCGAACTGAATTATCGAGAGATCTTTCGCGCCATCGGTGAAACGGACTACGAGGGCTACGTCGGACTGGAATACTGGCCGGTCGGAGAGATCGAAGCCGGCTTGAAAGAAGCAACTGACCTGATTGCTGACCGCTGACCGCTGAAAAAACTTGGTTGATGAGGCCGCAAACTTCTCTAACAAGCTGAACGATTTTCAAACGCATTCTTGCCGACCACTCTGGCCGCTGGCAAATGCTGAGGACGGTTGTCGCGGGAGCGGTCAAAACTTGAGACGATCCGCGGACGAAAATGGGCCGACTGGCGCGCTCCGCCCCCCACGAGGAGTGGGTAAAGGAACATCAGGTTGCCGTAAACGTGCCCATTCCCGCGACCCCTGGGAATTTCGGACGACCCGATTCGCCGCAACTTCTCGGCCCACGGCGGGGGTTGCCCGCCGTGACGGAAACTCGACTCGCATATCGAGACAGGTTTTTCATCAGCTTCATTTCTCTCATATCGAGACGTTCATCGATGATTGCGACGCGGATGGACATCACCACCAACGCCAAGCTGAGCGCAAATATCGAAGCGATCAAGACCCAAATCATGGTGTCACCTTCGTCTAATTCATGGTTCGCGGACGCGGTTTGCAATCATTGCATTTTCCATGCCAAACAAGGCGCCGAATCGGGTGGACGGGAGCCGCTGCCCAATGCCATCTATTTTGACGCCAAGCGGGGGGGGGTTGTTAGCGGTAGGGCGCGAGCCCTCCGGTCTTTCACGGTGTTTTTGAAGCGCGACCGGACGGCTCGCGGGCTGTCGGTTTAAGCCCAATACCGCTAAGTTAACATGAATGAGGGGGCCCGGACGCTGGCGCGAACCGGCTGATGTCAAACGAATATCAGCCGTTTGGCGCGAGCCTACGGGCCCTCATCT
>NZ_JANZKV010000087.1 GCF_025060895.1 Stieleria sedimenti
ATTAGGCTAAAGCCTGCACAACAACACGTATGCCCGTGACATTTGCACCTGCCCCCTTTTCCGCTCGACAAACACAACCCAAATATTGAATCTAGACGAAGCACGAGTTGCACTATTGCCAAAAGCTGTTCGTCGTGGATCGATGCGGCAGCGGCTCGGTTTGCTTCGCTTGCGAGGCCGTCACGGCAGGCTTTGCCGGGGTGTTTTGCTGCGGTGGGGCGATTGCTGACCAGACGGCGACCTGAGGCTTTGGAAAGCCCGGCGACGGCACCGCACTGCCCGGCGACGGTGAAACGGGCACGGCGATGGGGGGAAGCTGGTTCTGGGGGAGATGTTGTTGGGGCACGGTGGCTGCTGGAGCCGGAACGTACTTGGTCGCCGTCGGCAGTCGGCGGTGGTAGCTGTAGCCACTCGATCTTTGGGAACGTTGGCGGCTGAAGTTTGCGTTTTTGTTACTCGTGTAGAACGCCCCCATTCGTTTGTTCAAGGGTTTGGCCCAGCCCCAACCGCTGTTGCCGCCGGCGCATGCATCACCGCCGGCTATCAAGCCGGACCCGAGAATGGAGAGAGCGACAAGTAATACGAATGGTTGGGGGCGATTCATCAGGGGATCTCATATTATTGGGGTCGGAATCGGTCGGAAAAAAGTTGGGATGGGCTCCAAGGCTGGAAGTTCACTTCACCGAGCGGAGACGGCGACCCAATGTTACGACGTTGACATCGAAAATAAAAACTTTTTCGTACGCCCATTGATTCGCCGCGAGCCGTCCCCCGATTGTCGTTCTGCCCGCCATTGTTCTGCCAATCTCTTGCCCGAACTCGGCGGCGTGTTAAGATGAAGTGAACCTTGAGAGTGATCGAGTGTCACTTTCAACGCATCGTTTTCCGCCACCGAATTGCAGTTTGTCAGTGAGTTGGCGGCGACCGACCAGTCAGGGGGGCGACTTGGATTCGACCGGATGATTGGAAGCGTATGGTCGCGTGTCGTGGTTGATCAGTTGGCCACGTAAAAAGCTGATCACAATTTTTAATTGCAGATGAAAATCTCCAATTGGCTGCCTAATTACAGGCTGCCCGGACTGATGGGGGCTGCCAGAGTCGCCTGAAAGTCCGTCACAATTCTGGATCGCCCACCGTCCTACTCGAGACGCGGTGGGTCAAACAAGATTCGAGTTAGCGAGCCACGTAGTTTGTCCAGCAGCGCCGTGGTAAGCGAAGCGAGTTTCGGCTCATAACCGCAGGACTACACACGTAGACGCCGTCGTGGACGCATCGCGGGACGAGGGTTCAATTCCCTCCGCCTCCATCACAAGCCGATTTGCGAGAGATCGCAAGTCGGCTTTTTTTTTTGCCGTTGATTCCACGCTGGTGGCCCAATTCTTTCAGCAACCGGCAGAGCACGCGCGAATCGTCTGTGACGTTGAAATGCCGAGTGTTGGGGGCTACGACCCTAGTTGCAACCACGACGGACGGAGGATCATGACCAATCCGAGCACTAGAATGACGACGCCGCTGAGCAGTTTTAGCCACCGCCCCTCACGCTCTTGCAATTTGCGGTGCGAAAGCGTGGCGACGACCACCGCGACCAGCAGCGTGTCGTCCAGCATGTAGGCCAGGATATACAGCGATAGAAACGCATAATTCTTCCAGCCGGGGTAGTCCTGGATCGTCAGCACTTGAGTGTACAGAGCCGGCAGCCCGGCTGTGCACAGCAGTTCGATCATATTGACGATCACCGCCAGAACGACTGCACCGGTCAAGGCCACCGTCAAATACTTGGCGCTGACGATCTCGCGGACACGCCGGTACAACTTAGGCTTGCTCGATTCGGGGATCGACAACGAAACCCCTTTCTTGAACGCAAAAAAGTCTTTGACATTGATCACGCCGATGAACAGCGCCAAAATCCCCAACGCAATTTGCACCGGTCTGGCGATTCCGATCAGCAGGAAAATATTCAGCCAAGCCGCCATGAAGGCGAAGTAGGCCAGCCCGCTGATCATGACAAACGTCCCCGCGATCAACAGAATCTTGCGGCGGTCTTTGATGTTGACCAACACCGAAAGTAAAAACACCAACACCCACATGGCGCAGGGATTGAATCCGTCCACCAAACCGATGGCCAAAGTAAACAGGGGCATGCCTAGCTCCGAAGCGCTCACCGGACCCAGCATCGGAACATCGATCGTATCGCTTGTTACCACTTCTATCGGCGTTTCGCTTTCACCCGACTGCGACGGCGTGGCTTCCTCGGGAAGCTCCAACAGATCCATCGGGATCTCTTCAGCGGAATCCTCCGGCTGCGTCGCTTGAGCAACCAGCAGCGCCATCGGCAAGACAGTGGCGTAAGCTTCCAGCTTGCGATCGGCGCCGCCGGCAAGCGGGAAGCTGGCGCCACTTAGTCGCCGACGGCTCAAGGGTTCTGGCTGTTTCATCCCCGAAACCTCCCTGATCAACTGTTCCAACTGGGCGCCGCTGGTGTCGTCACCCTGGTAACCGATCAAGATGCGTCTGGCAAAGTCAATTGTCGGCAACCCCGGCGGGCTGCCGGCTTTGCGACACAGCGTTTCCCACTCCGATCTGGCCGTCGCGGATCGATCGACATCATGGATCACGAAACGGATCGCCGGCCACCGTTGTTGCAAGGTCGGCACAAACGCTTTCAGTTTGCCGCACTTGGGGCAGGTCGTCCGAGTGTAGAGGTTGGCGGTAAAAAGCTGTTCGATCTCCGGGCCGGTTCGCCTCGCATCGTCAAAGCCAAAGTACATCCGGTCGCAGGCGAAAAACGCCGGCAGCAACGGTTTCTCTCGGCCCGCCTGTTTGGACAGTTCGTACAGACGAATCAGTTGCGTTTTGTCACTCAGTACATCATGAACATGAATGTCCAACCCGTTGATTCGCTGCTTTAATTGATCGCAATACGCCTGAACCGTTTCGGCGGATTCGCGATCACTGCGGACGAAGACGTCGAGGCGAATTTCATTCGTTGCCGCGTCGGGCGGACGGTCGTCGGCGCGTACCCAGGTCAGCGATGCGGACGATAAAAACAGAAAGCTCAGTAGTGCAAATCGGAAAGCCATGGTTGATCGGCTGATGTTGCGTGTTGGAAATCGGTCACCCGCCTGCCAGAAGGGTGACTTCAAAAACGGCACGACCTCCGCGCAATCGGTGCACGCAGCATACCAATGGCGTGCTTCGAATCGTCACAGGCTCAGGCTGACTCTTCAGCTTTGCCGCGCAGGTTGGCGACCGAGTACCGGCGCACCGGTTTGGAATACATCGTGCGCTGCGCGTATTCTTCGGCGGGCTGCTTGCAGCGCTGAATAAACTCCACAAACTGATCAACAAACGAGTCGACCTGCTTCCAATTGGTGAACTCATAATCGAAACGCGTGTCGGTCGGGCCGCCCTCTTTCTTGGCGACCCACTGCATCAGTTTTCGTTTCAGCCAGTTGTACTTGGAATAGGTCAACGCGCCGGCGAAATGAGTCGTCAACAGGGGATTCCAATCGGTCTCGTGCAAGTAGGCTTCGGTGATCTTTCGCACTTCATCGTGTTCGCTGTCGTCTTCGCTCATGATGCCCAGGCTGACCGAAAAAAATGCCGATGGCATTTCGTGCAAGAGGTCGCGAAACTGTTTGAGATACTCCGCCAGACGGATGTCGTAATGGGAGTAGTGGATCGGGGAGCCGACAATGACTGCGTCGTAGGCATCCAGCGCGATCGGCCGATTGGGATCGACTGCAATGTTGTGCCGGTCCGTTGCAATGCCTTGTTCGCTCAGTCGTTGTGAGATGTGACGGGCGATCTTCTCGGTTTGGCCTTCGTCAGTCGCAAAGAGAATCAAAGTCCGCATTCAACCTATCCTTGCCGGCGCATCACCGGCTTGTTGATTTTATCGATGTTTCGAACCAACGCGTTGGTATCAACCCCCCGCCTCCTCGCTTGACGCAAAAACGGGGTGTTGTTTAGTTAGCGTCAGGGCGCGAGCCCTCCGGTCTTTCACGTCGCAACCGGACGGCTCGCGGGCTGCCGTTTTTGTGAGCCGCGACGCGTAAGCGGCCGGGCATTCCGATGCTGCCCGAGGCCTTACGGCCAGCGGCTCACCATTGACTCAGCAGATCCCGACTAAATCGACAACCCGCTCGCGCCGTTCCGCTAACTCATTCAGTGTCAAAGTCGATGGTATTCAGGCTTGGCCTGAACGCGAAAACGAGGCGCGTCGCGTGGCCCCTTGCATACTTCAATGAATACGTCGGCGAGACGTTAGAACATCGCGGCGAGTGTTCCCGCCACCGTTTTGGCAAAGATCAAGAGCGACATGATCGCGATCACGATCACCGAAATCCAAAAGATCTTCTCATGTGGCGAGTCCTTCCAATTGATGCGGCTCATCGTTTTGCCTTGGGTTTTGAAGACCGGGGTACTCGGATCCAGGCATCCCGAACGCTTTGACACGACGCTGGGAATTTGCAGAATGCATCTTCTGTGCCAATTCCGCGCTGTCCCGATTGACCGTCACATCGTGCAACATCGTCGCGCGTTCGCCGCGTGTTGGCCATTTCCGCACACTCCGTCCACGAGATCCATCGATTGCTTTGGTTCCTGATTGTCGCACAGTTTCTGCTCGCCGCCGTGCTCGTGTTGTCGGCCCGCTGGTCTCCGCTGCCCTTCGCGGCATTGGTCGTCGCCGCGCCGGGGATCGGCCTGGCGGTTTGGGCGTGGGCGAAGGTGGGATGGCGGAAGATTCGGATCCACCCGGCGGCGACCGAGAAGACAGAGTTACTGACCGACGGGCCGTATGGAATCGTGCGTCACCCGATGTACGCGGGGTTATTGTGGTTTACCGCTGCGTTGCTGTTGACCCCGTGGCTGTGGTGGCGGGTGGTCAGCTGGGTCGCGCTGCTCGTCGTCCTTTACGCCAAATCCGCGCACGAGGAGCAGTCGATGCGCGAGCGTTTTGAGGGCTACCAGGCGTACAAGAACAGGGTGGGGCGTCTGTTTCCGGTTCGCCGCTGATCGATTCGACACCTCGTATTCTGCCGCTCGAGCGGGGCCAAAAGAGTCGCGGTCGCGAAGCGAAGTCCGGTCGCCCCCAACGGCACGTGGTCTGCTGGTGTATAATCGACCAGCGTCGACGGTGTTTTCTGGTGACAATCCTAGTCGAGCGGAAAAGGGGTCAGGCCCCAAAAACCAAATGGCCCGTAGGGTGCTGAGCATTTTTGGGGCCTGACCCCTTTTCCGCGGCACCCAAAACTGTGCAGGCGGTGTGTCATGGATAATGCGGAGTCTCCATCTTCAATTTCGTCCGTCGACGATCCTGCCGAGCGGCGACGCGTCGGGTTGGACGAAAACAGGCGGATCGCAAATCATCTCGGTGAGATCGCCAGTTTGCTGGAATCACAACACGCCAGCGAATTCCGTGTGTCGGCCTACCGCAAGGCGGCCGGCACGTTGTTGAACCTTCAAACCCCCGTGCGATGGATTGACCAAAAGCATGGGATCGAGGGCTTGATTCGAATCGAGACGGTCGGGCAATCGATTGCGAGGCTGATCGACCAGTACCTGAGAACCGGTCGAGTCCCGCTGCTGGATCGGTTGCGTGGTGAGGCGACCGCGGAAAGGATCTTTACGACGTTGCCCACGATCGGTCCCGAACTGGCCCATCGAATCTATGACGCGCTGCACGTGGAAACTCTTCCCGAACTCTACAGCGCGGCGATCCATGGCAAACTCGGCCAGGTCCCTGGGATTGGTCGCAAACGGGCCGCCGCGATTGAAGAGGTGCTGGCTGAACGTTTGCGTCGAAACCCCGGTCCGATGACGCCCTTGTATCCACAGACAGACCGTTCGATACCGGTTGCCGAGATTTTAGACGTCGACGCCGAGTACCGTCGCAAAGCTGAAGAAGACAAATTGCCCAAGGTCGCGCCCACCAAATTCAATCCCGGCGGTGTTGCCTGGTTGCCGATCTTGCACACCCAGCGTGACGACCGCCACTACACAGCCTTGTATTCCAATTCGGCACGCGCGCATGAATTAAATACGACGAAGGATTGGGTGGTGATCTACCGAGACGACGACCAACAACACGGCCGTTGGACGGTGATCACGTCCCAGTTCGGGAAACTACACGGATGTCGAATCATTCGAGGCCGCGAAGACGAGTGCCGCGACATCTATTTGAGGTCCCAGCAACAAAACCAGTAGCGTCGACAGCCCTGTGGCCACGTTTAATAATACGGCACGAAGGGCGTCGGCACGTAGATCTCCACCTCGTAGTGCTGTTGCAAGAACGTGACCAGATCGGCCAATTGCGTCACCGTCATTTCGTCGTTGTACGACCGCATCTTGGAAACCTCACCCTCTTGGATTTCGTCGGATTTGTAACCGAGTGCGAAGCGGTGGGAGGGGTTGATGATGGACGTCACGAGATCGCCGTAGGTCACCACGTATCCTTTTTTGCCCCCCAGGGCGACCGTCGTGACGTCTTCCGAGACGCTTGCGTCCAACTCCACTCCGTCGACGGTATGGCACGCGTTGCACTGCAACGCCACAAACGTTGCTTTGCCACGTTCGGCATCACCCTCGGGCAACGTGAATCCCCAGCCGGATTTTGGATCCGTCGTGCATCCCACCAGCGCTGACAAAAGAAGCACGCCCAACGCCGTTTTGAATGACTTGATCATCGATTGATTTCGATTGGGGAAAGACCTCGAACCGCCACAGGAAAAGATCAAACGCAAGCGTTGTGCCAACCATGATGTCCGGCTTTCTGACCCAGCGTTTGGCCTGTGACGCACACTTCGCGAAATAGTGTGCGTAAACGCTCGTCATGCCGTGGCCAGATTGTGCTATCCCACTCGACAGATCCGACACTCGTTTTCGATTGGATCCTAAATGACCAACGTCATGCCCAGCACCATGCTATCTTGCACGACATCCCGATCGCTGACGGTTGTGATGTCGATCAGCGGGGCAAAACCGGAACTGCGGACGTATTCAGCCGACACGCTGCAGTGGCCATTGAGGTGACGAAAATAGCCGATCACCAATTGGCGATTGAACTCAAATTCCGAGCCATCGGAGCCCTGGTCACCCGCACTCCAGCTGACACTGACGTACTGCGGGCAGGTTCCCCGGTCGATCCAATAGGCCGCTTCGGTTCGATAGGCGCTGACCAATGTTCCGGTGACCGGCCAGGGATGGGTGGTCGAAACAAATTCTCCGGCCAAGGACAAGCGGCCCTTGTCGATACGGCCGTTGACGTTCCAGCCGCTGTTGTAATCAGACCCGAATTGGTTCGCATCCAAATGCTCGGCACTGAAACCGTCATAGATGGTGCCGAGAAGGAATCCGACGCCCAGCTGGACCGAGTGTGTGGAGCAATCTCCGGCATGCCAGGTCGCGTTGGCCGCCAGGTTGTTCAGTTTACCGCGCTCCGGTGAATCATTCAGGCGGATTCCGCGGCCGCCGTTGATTGCCGCTGCCGTCAGGTCCCAGCGTTGATCGTGGTATCCGATGCCAACGCCTTCGGCCAACGCGGCAAAGTAATGCCAGGTGACGGCCTGGGTGAACGGGCTGAGCGTGCTGAAATCGCCAAAGCCAACGTTTTTCTTGCCGAGGTAGAAGTAAAACGGCGAAACGTCCAGGTCACCGATCAAAGCATACGCTTGCCTGACTTGCAGGCTGCCCTGTTTAAAATCGCCAAAGCTGAAGACGTCGGAAAACAACAGTTCGCCATGGACGCTGACCGTGGGCGCGACATAGGCGGTCGCGTGCGCGTTGGCCTGCAGCATCCGCGCATCGGTGGCTGTTTTGCCGCTGAAATCCGTCGGGAAGCGGCCCAGGTAAGGAAACTTATTTTCTGTGTTGGTCGTCGCCGCCAGAAACGAAAGTCGTGCCTGGCCGCCGACGACCACAGCGGGCGACGTCGATCCGGATTGCCTGCGGTGATGCAGGAGATGCCGTTCTTTGTCCGTCTGTCGGTTCTGGAAATCGAGCATCTGCTGGGTCAATCCGCCGTTCAGCCGCAACCAGTGCCCGGACGCGGAGAACTCTGTCGTCGACCATCGATGGCTGACCGGTGCGACGGCCGTCATCGGATCCAACTCGACGTCCGCCTCCCAGTTCGCTGATTCCGCACCACTGTTTGTGGGAGCGGGTTGCGCGATCGCACAGCTGGCAGTCACAACCGTCGCAGTCACAACCGAGACCGCGATCCACAGCCGCGCGAACCGACCGGTGCAGGCAGCGGCGCGAAAGCGGGACGTACTTTTCTCCTCGCTGTCGGCTGGTTGATGCCGACTGAACGATCCGTGTCGATTCCCCATTGGCTTATCCGCTATAAAAAGGCGCGTCCATTCTCGGCTCGATCGCAATGGCGCCGTCAATCGCATGCGTGCCCGACGCGTATCGACTGAATCGGTTATGGCGACTTTGCAGGTTAGGATACTTTTCCGGCCGGCAGCATTTCTCAAACAAATCGCGGCCTTTGACACAGACTATGAACGCATCAGAGGTCCAGGCCGGCAAAACCAGCGTGTTTCACGCCGTCGACATCGCCAAGATCTATCAGATGGGCGAGGTGGAAGTACACGCGCTGCGGGGGGTCAGCCTGGACCTTTACGAAGGCGAATTCGTCGTGCTGCTGGGAGCATCGGGCAGCGGAAAGTCGACGTTGCTGAACATCCTGGGCGGATTGGACTCGCCCACGTCAGGAACGGTTCACTACCTGGATCATGAATTGACCGCCAGCGATGCATCCGACCTGACACGTTATCGCCGCGACAATGTCGGATTTGTGTTCCAGTTTTACAACCTGATCCCCAGTTTGACGGCTCGTGAGAACGTCGAATTGATCACCGAGATCGCCACGTCACCGATGGACGCGATGGATGCGTTGGATCTGGTGGGGTTAAAGCCTCGCGCCGATCACTTTCCCGCTCAGCTTTCCGGGGGAGAGCAGCAGCGCGTCGCGATTGCCCGGGCGATCGCAAAGAATCCGAAAGTGTTGCTGTGTGACGAACCGACCGGCGCGTTGGACGTGCAAACGGGGGTCGTGGTGTTGCAAGCGATCGGGCAGATCAATCGACAGTTGGGGACCACCACCGCGGTGATCACGCACAACGCGGAGATCGCCAAAATGGCCGACCGGGTGATCTTGTTGTCCGACGGTCACATCGCCGGCATCGAAACCAACGCAACCAAGGTTGCGGCGCAGGACTTGAGGTGGTGAGCGATGCGAAAGCTGGACCGCAAACTGCTCCGAGACCTGAATCAACTGCGTGGGCAAGTGACGGCGATCGTGTTGGTCATTGCCGCCGGCGTCGCCACCTTTGTGATGTCGATGTGCGCCTATCGTTCGTTGACGGCGACCAAGGACGCGTTCTACCGCGACTATCGGTTTGCGGATGTCTTTTCCTCGACGCACCGGGCTCCGGACGCCCTGTTACCGCGACTGCGCGACATCGAGGGCGTCGCGGCCATTGAAACCCGCTTGGTCTACGACGTCCTGTTGGATGTTGTCGGCATGCCCGAGCCGGCCACCGCCCGTTTGATCAGTGTGTCCGATCGCGGCCAAAGTGAATTGAACCAAGTTTACATCCGCCGCGGTCGCATGATCGAACCGTTGCAAAGTGGCGAAGTCGTTGTCTCGGAGGTGTTTGCCGCGGCGCACGGATTCGTTCCCGGTGACCAGGTTCGTGCGATCATCAACGGCAAGACCCAGTCGATGAAGATCGTCGGGATCGCGTTGTCGCCGGAATACGTCATCCAAGTTCAACCGGGCAGCGTTTTGCCGGACGACAAACGGTTCGGCATTTTCTGGATCGGCCGCCGTGACTTGGAAGCCGCCTTCGACATGACAGGCGCCTTCAACAGCGTCACGGTCCGTTTGGCACTCGGTCACGAGACGGCACGCGTGATTGATGAACTGGACCGCTTGTTAAAACCCTATGGCAGCGTCGGCGCGTACGACCGCGACGAGCAATTGTCGCACCGGTATCTGTCCGACGAGTTGTCACAGCTTCGCGGCATGGCGGTGATGGCACCGGCGATCTTTTTGGGCGTTGCCGCCTTTCTGCTCAACATCGCAGTCTCCCGAATCATCACCCAGCAACGCGAGCAAATCGCCGCGCTCAAGGCCTTCGGGTACTCCGATTTCGAAGTCGGCGCGCACTACCTGAACCTGGTGTTCGTGATCAGCGTCGGCGGCAGCGTTACCGGTTCGTTGATCGGATTTTGGATGGGTGCCAACATGATGGGAATGTATGAGGAGTTTTACAAGTTCCCGGCACTGACGTTTCTGATCCATTGGCCCGCCGTCGCCGCCGCGTTCCTGATGACCAGTGCTGCCGCGGTGGTGGGAACGTTTCTGTCGGTGCGATCGGCCGTCACGTTGCCACCGGCCGAAGCGATGCGGCCCGAAGCGCCGCCGAGCTACCGAACGTCTTGGTTTGAGCGTGTGGTGCCCAAGCGGTTTTTGGCACCGGAAATGCGGATGGTCGTCCGCAACTTGACTCGGCGACCGGTCCGTGCGGCGCTTTCGGTCGTCGGAATTGCGATGGCCGTCGCGGTCATGGTGCTCGGCAATTTTTCCCTCGACGCGATGAACTACATGATGGAGTTTCAATTTCGCTTGGCCCAGCGTCAGGACTTGACCGTCACCTTTGTGGAACCGGCGACCGAATCAGTGATGTACGAAGTGCAAAACCTGGACGGGGTCTTGGAAAGTGAAACGATGCGAAGTGTGGCCACCCGCATACGATTCCAGAACCGTTCGCGTCGGATCGGCATCATGGGTCTGTTGCCCGATCCCCAACTGTATCGATTATTGAATGCCGATGAACGAGAGGTACGCGTGCCCGAGTTCGGGATCATGCTCAACAGCAAACTCTCGGAGGTCTTGGGGGCGTCGATCGGTGACGAAGTGATCGTGGAAGTCTTGGAAGGAAAACGTCCGACGTTGACGTTGGAGGTTTCGGCGATCGTGGAGGAATACGCGGGAATCAACGCGTACATGAACAAACGCCGTCTGCACGAGGTGCTGTTGGAATCCAACGTTGCTTCGGGGGCGTTTTTGAAAGTCGATCCGAACCGCATCGATGCCGTGTTCGCCGAGCTGGAAGAACGCCCGGGGGTGGGCAGCGTCACGATCAAGGACGCCATGATGCAAAGTTTTGAACAAACCGTCGCCGAGAATATCTTGGTCATGCGGTCCTTCATCGTGATGTTTGCTGCGGTGATCGCGATCGGCGTCGTTTACAACACCGCCAAGATTTCGTTATCCGAACGGCAGCGTGACTTGGCGACAATGCGTGTCATCGGTTTCACCAATCGCGAGGTGTCCACCGTGCTTCTGGGAGAGATCATCATTTTTACCGCGTTGGCGATCCCGCTCGGCTGCGTGATCGGGTACGGTTTGGCGGCGGTGATGACGGCGGGGTTGGATACCGACAACTACCGGATTCCGTTGGTGATCAGCCGCAACACATTGCTGTTGGCGGCGTCGGTCGTTGTGGTGGCGACGATCTTTTCCGCGACCCTGGTGCAACGACGCGTGAAACGTCTGGATCTGATCAGCGTGCTCAAAACAAGGGACTAGTGGTGCGATTTTCGCTCAAGACATTGCTGTGGGGAATCCTGGTGATCGCGCTCGTGATGGTCGCCGTTGCTGCGTTATTCCCCAGTCCCGTTGCCGTCCGAGCGACGCCGGTCACCCTCGGGCCACTGCGGGTGTCGGTCGTCGAAGACGGTAAAACACGGATTCGCGAAAAGTACACGGTGTCCGCGCCGGTCTCGGGACGTTTGTCACGCATCGAACTCCGCGAAGGCGATTATATCAGTGTGGATCGCTTGCTGGCGGTGATCCTGCCCAGCGACCCCGCGTTGCTGGACCAACGCTCGTTGGCCGAAACCCATGCCCGGGTTCAAGCCGCCGAGGCCGCCGTGCTGCGAGCCGATTCGAGGGAGCAGCAAGCCAGGATCGATTTCAGCTTGAGCCAAACGAAGTTCGATCGGGCCAAACGTTTGCTGCCCCAGCGAGGCATTTCGCAAGACGAATATGACATCGCCGAATCGCAAATGCTGGCGGACAAACAAGCGATCGAAACCGCGTCCTTCGATGCGGAAATCTCACGATTTGAACTCAAAATGGCCAAGGCGGCGCTGAATCAATTCGAACAAGACGACGACGAGGTCCAGGTCGCTCCCTTCGAAATCTTTTCCCCCATCGACGGTCGGGTGCTACGCGTGATGGAAAAAAGTTCCACGGTGGTCACGGTCGGAACACCGTTGATCGAACTGGGCGATCCACGCAATTTGGAAATGGAGATCGACGTGTTGTCGACCGACGCGGTCAAAATTCGAACCGGCGCGGATGTCACGATCGAGCACTGGGGTGGAGAATCTCCGCTCAAGGGTAGTGTGCGTGTGGTTGAACCCGGGGCTTTTACCAAGATTTCATCGCTCGGCGTCGAAGAGCAACGCGTCAACGTGATCGCCGATTTCAACGAACCGCCCCAGCGAATCGCTTCGCTGGGCGACGGCTATCGAATCGAGGCTCGGATCACGATCAACCAGCTCGACAAGGCCCTGTTGATCCCAAACAACGCCCTGTTTCGCTATGAGCAACATTGGCACGTTCTGGTGGTGCAAAACGGCGCCGCCGAACTGCGAAAGGTCCAGATCGGCGTTCAAAACGAATCACAAGCCCAAGTCCTTTCGGGATTGGTCGAGGGAGAACGCGTGATCGAATACCCCAGCGACCAGCTCAACCCCGGTACGCCGGTCACCGTTTTGGACTGATTTTGAAAGGTTTCTTGGAATTGACGCCCAGAATCGCGGTAAAATTCTGACCGAACTTGTCAGCACGCGCGCCTGGTGCAGTGTCCGCCAACGCCTGATCACACGAGGGCCTGATCGAGAGGTCCGCTTGACGGCGTTTGAAGCGTTCGAGCGCGATGAGTTCACCTCTCTTCTTTTCAAGAACCGGTCACAGGGGAAGTCAGCATGGCAACGACAAGTATGCTTGGGAACGTCAAGACGAAGCCTGCTTCACGGGTGAGACCCTCCAAGGTCGACCCGCGGACAGCGCAGCCGTTTACCTTGGATCAGGAACTGGAACCGTTTGGAACGTGGGCCGGCGATCCGATTCTTGTGCCGCCCAAAGACGCCAGCACGGAGATGGCCGAAACGATGCTGCGTCAGTCGGGAATCTTGACGTCCAAAGACAGCAGCTGGGAGGCAGTGGTCCAACAGCATCGCAGCCAATTCACCGAAGTCCGGGAACTGGAACTCACCAAGGCTTCGATCCGGCTGCCCAAAACCAAGTTGTTCTTCACCGTTACACAACAAGAACATTTTGACAAAATCACCGATTCGATCCCGGCTTGTGTGCAAACACGTCTGGATGAGTTTTTGGCCGGTCCCGGAAAGCAGCCCGGCGTCAAAGTCTATTACCTGAAACCCCTGTGCATCGAAGTCGATGATGAATTGATCTTCACGTCCGGAGCAAGTCTGGCGGCCGCGATCACGAAGATTCAGGAAGAGGTGTTTACCGAGTATCGACGGTTGTACCTGTTTCGTCGTCCCCGGCACGTGATGCGTCAGGCGGCACACGCGAGTTTTGCCCTGCCGCGGGCCATCGCCAACCGGGCGATCCAGCGGCGACAAAAAGCGATCGACGCCTATCAGGCCAAGCTGGAATTCCAACGCCGCAAGACTGCCTTACGCGCGGCCAAGACCTTTGAAAAGAATCGCACGACGGGGTGCACCTTTGATGAGATGTTGGAACTGACCAACCCCCTGCAACGGTATGATGTGATCGAGCAATTCGGCGTCGAGAACGAACTCTCGCGGGCCAAGCGAGATCAATTGATCCGCATGGCGGCGGGGCAGCTACCTTGGTTTGTCGCGTTCTCCATCGGCGCGTCGTACCTGGTTTCCATCGGCATCACTATCGGTACCTCGCTGTCGCCGCCGGTGTTGGTCTGCGACCCGGCCTTTGTCGCGGAGTTCCCCGGATCCAAAGGCCAGGTACTCAAAATCGGCCACTTTGATGAAGTCGCGGGCGTGACCCACGTCGAAATTTGAACCGGCTGGTTTCGCGACGACCCGGTTGCGTCGAGTCGTCCAGCCATGGCTGGCGACTCGTTAGAATGTTCGGATCGCGACGTAGTTTCGCGCACTGTTCCGCTTCGTCATAGACACTGGAAGTTCCCATGGCCACACGATTCATCTTCAATCCACCCGTCGATGCCGTTGAGTTCGACGAAAAGGTCGCGTTGGAGCAACACCCCGAGCACCGCATCTCCATCAAAAGCGGGAGCACGGTGGTCGATGAGCTGACCGTCGAAACGGACTCCGACACCGAGATCTTGAACCTGCAGCAGGAGTTGGCCAAGTTGTTCGGGACCGTGACCGTCCAACGCGGTGTCCGACTGCATTAGGATTCCGTCGCAGCAATCCAGACGTGCCCACGCTCCCCGGGCATCAATTGTCTCGACACCTCTAAAGTCACCTTCCCTGGCAGGGATTGGTGTCTGCGTAAATAAGCCGGCATTCTTTTCTGGCTCCCCTTTCCCCAATCAAGTCGTGGTTGCCAATTCAACACGGTCGACATGCCAGTGATCGATGCGATATGACAAACTCTCAATCTCGACGACGGGTTGATTGGGGGAGAGGGGCTGGGGCTGGGGCTGAGGGGCTCAGCATTGAGACGCTTCACATCGATTGACGCGCTAGATCGCCGATCATGTTGAGGCGTGATTGTTGTCGGGTTCAACCGCTTGGCTATCACGTCGCCCCTTCGGGGCTTCTCTGCTCGTCTGCGTCACGATGGTTTGGATTCCGATGCCCTAAACGAGAGGGGGACTTCAAGTCTTGCGACTCTCTCCCCACGCTTTGGCGGTCTCGGCGACGACATTGGAGTTCCGCTTGCTGCTTCGTGGTTCGGTCTTTGTTTTGATAGGGGAGACCATTGACCACTCACAATGGGGTTCGGGTCGCTCTTGTGGCTGTTCATCATGCCACCCCGATCAACACATGGGTGGGCCACCTTTCTCCCAGACTGGTGTTGATCGGGTGAAAGACAAATCGATAGGAAGGGCGGAAACAATAAATCGATCTTGGGTTAATGGTTGTCGCGACGCGCTTTAGAAACACCGCTAGGGATGACGATTCGTTTTAAGGACAGTCGGGACAACCATTCGCTTTCTCGTCCCTTGACAATCAATTCGAACGAGCAAGCATGTAAGCTCCTACCTTTATGCAAGCACTTCGTCGGCCGGCCTCCTCGGTGCTGTCACACGCCCACCCAACAGAAGCGTGTCGAACGACCCGGATTCGCACAATGTGATGTTTTCTAATTGTGTGTTTAATCACCGGAACTTAGTGGCCACAACGTAAGTTTTAAGACTTGTATCTCTGAACTACCTTTCTTTCCACCTTTACATCGAGACCCTTCAATGAAGCGTTCCGCTCGTCCGAGCAACGGTTTTACACTTGTTGAGCTTTTGGTTGTTATCGCCATTATCGGTATCCTCGTCGGTTTATTGCTTCCCGCTGTCCAGGCAGCTCGAGAAGCCGCCCGTCGAATGAGTTGCAGTAATAACTTCAAGCAATTGGGGTTGGCAGTCCACAACTATCACAGTGCTTATAAGCAACTTCCGATCCACGGGGTAGGCACAGGGAGCACCGACGGCGGGAGCGCCCCCTTCGGTGTCGTCACCGCCACCACCAACTGGTGGACGAACTACGGCGATTCCAACGCGTGGCGGTTGAGTGCCCTGGTCGGCTTGACTCCGTTCATGGAGCAGCAAGCGATCTGGGACGAGATTTCAAACCCCAGCTACATCAACGCGATTGATCCGACCAACCGACTGAGCGTCCCCTGGCCCGCGATGGGGCCGACCGTGCAGTTCATTCAATACCGTCCCTGGGTTACCGAGATCCCGATGCTGCGTTGCCCCAGCGATCCCGGCGTCGGTCTGCCCGCACAAGGGCGAACCAACTACGCCGCCTGCTTGGGCGATTCGATGGAATGGTCGGTTCGCGGCCCGAAACAGCACCAAGCCGCACGCGGCGGTGAGGTCGTGACGAACCAGACTTGGGCGATCCGGTCACTGGCCGCCGACCGCGGTGTCTTCGTGCCCCACAAAGACTCCAAGTTTCGCGACATTTTGGACGGCTTGTCCAACACCGTGGCCTTTGGTGAAATCCTCACCGACCTCGGCGACCGCGATGTGCGGGGAACCCAAAGCATCAACGGTAATCCTCCCAACGAGATCCGTTTGAATCCCAGCTATTGCGTCGACAACAACCAGCTCGATCCCGACCGTCCGGGATATTGGGCTCCCGGGACGCCGACGGAGAATGCCAATAATGGACGCGGGTTCAAATGGGCCGACTTCCGACCGAACTTCAGTGGTGTCCACACGATTTTCCCGCCCAACGCAGCGATCGGCGGTGGCAATAATTCCGGCCAAACCGGCATGTTTCCCCCGTCCAGCCGACACCAGGGTGGGGCGCATATTCTGTTGGCCGATGGTGCGGTGATCTTCATCACCGACTCGATCGAATCAGGCGACTTGCACCAAGAAATGGTCTGGCAGTCTCCCGTCAACGGCGTCTCCGTCCCTGGTTCGAAAAGCCCGTATGGACTTTGGGGGGCACTCGGAACGAGAGCCTCTCGCGAAACGATTCAGGAACAACTGAATCAGTAGTCTGGTGAATCGTTCGCCCGCCGCAGTGTCGTTGTTGGCGGGCACCGAATCCGATCATAGAAAAAACTCTCGGCCCTGCAGCGGGCCGAGAGTTTTTTGTTGTTGGTCAGCGCCCCGAAAGGCGATATTGCAAAACGCGATGCCGCAAATTGTTACGCCGCCGCTGCGAGCGGCCGACTCGCTGAGATCCCTCGATGCTATTTAGCGGCTTTGTCCGCGTTCTTCATCTCGCCGGCCAGCGCCGATTGCTCGGCGGCTTCGGTCGCCAAATACTCGTCAATCGCAGATTGATCGGCATCGGAGACGGCATCGGGCGTTGGCGACGAGCACCCGGCGAGGCAGAGGGCCAGCAGACCCAGCGTTAACAACTTTGCGTAAGGCTTCATCCATCTATCCTAGTAAAGACGATTAGTGTCATGGGACAAGCCAGAATTATAACTGTCCAGTCATTTTAGCATAGCTGGCATTTTACTTTCGGCTCGAACAAACAGCGTGGTGTTTCGCCTTGGGGTCAAGCAGACTCCAAGCGATTAGGTGGTAATGCGAATGCCTCGAAACCATGCTGCGAGCCACGGTGCGACGAACAAGACGGCAAGCCCGATTGGCATCAGCCCACCCTGCAGCATGTTGTAATCGGCGCAAAGTTGTTGCCACGAGAGCCCGGCCACAAACCGGCCGAACAGCAGTTCAAACGCCAGCGTCAACACCACCCACACCGCACCCGCCTGAAGCAGGTCCCTGCGGCGTGTCGGACCGATCCAGCGTATCGACAACGTGGCGAGTCCGAGCAGAATTGCCGAGCCGGTGAAAACACCGATCTGGTTCGAACGAAACTGCCCGACCAGAGGCACCAGCGTCAGCGCTCTGGTGATTCCATGAGCGATTTCGGCGACGATCATGACCAGCCAGATCGCGATGGTGCGTGCGGTGAGGTTCAAGGTGTTTTCTGCTCCAGCAAAGGGCGGCTTCAGCGCGTTCGGTACGGGCCTGGCAGTTCAACCGAAACGGTCTCAGCGGCGTAGCTCAATTCCCAGGCTCTTGATTCGAGACGCGAGCGTGGTCGGTTTCATGCCGAGCAACTCCGCAGCGCCACCGGCTCCAGATACCTTGCCCTTGGATTGTGACAGGGCGCGGCGAATGTTGTTGGTTTCCAATTCACGCAGTTCTGCGGCTGTTATCACGCGTTCGTCCTCGACGGGCTCGGTCGCACCGGTAACCTCGGTCGCGCCAACGGATGGGCGGTCGCTTGCGGATCGACCGGTGTCAAGCTGGAATCGTAACCGTCCGGCTTTGGACGTGATCATGGCGCGTTCGAGGACGTGCTGGAATTCGCGAACGTTGCCGGGCCAGTCGTAACGCTGTAAATCATGCACGTTTGCCTTGGTCAGCCGGGGTGTCGGACGGCCGAGCTTGCGGGCGAGCTGTGTGAGAAGGTGTTCGGCGAGCAGCGGAATGTCCTCCTTGCGTTGGCTGAGCGGTGGCAACTCGACCGGAAAGACGCTGAGGCGATAGTAGAGATCACTGCGGAATCGGCCGGCATCGCTTTCCGCTTTCAAGTCGCGATTGGTGGCCGCGATGATCCGCACGTTGACGCGGCGTGTCTGCTCTTCGCCGACTCTCTCCAGCTCGGATTCTTGAAGCACCCTCAGTAACTTGCTCTGCAGATCAAGTGGAATCTCACCGATTTCGTCCAGGAACAACGTGCCCCCATCGGCCAATTCGAAACGTCCGATGCGATCACGCACCGCGCCGGTAAAGCTGCCTTTGGTGTGACCGAAGAACTCGCTGTCGTACAGCTCGCGCGGGATCGCAGCGCAGTTGACCTTGATCAGCGGTCGATCGCTGCGTGTCGAACGCCGATGAATTTCACGGGCGACCAGCTCCTTGCCGGTGCCGCTTTGGCCGGTGACCAAAACCGTTGAATCGGTCGGCGCGACGAGCTCGATCTGCTCGGCGACTTTTTGCAGCGCCGCACTTTTGCCCACCATGTCACCAAACGCGTTTCTCGTCCGCACTTCCTCTTGCAGATAGTCGTTCTCCATTTCCAAGCGGCGGCGCAAGGATTCGATCTCCTCCCATGCCGACGCATTGGCGAGCGAAGCCGCCGCGTGGTTGGCGATCGTACGCAGCCAGTCCAGGTCTTCGTCGTTGATCGTGGTGCGACTAAACACGGCCAGTACCCCGAGCACTTCACCGCGGTAAACCAACGGTTGGCCACCGAAACCGCGAATGCCTTCCGCTTTGGCCCAGTCCGGGTGAACCAGCCAATCCGGCTTGCCGGCCAGATTGCCGACTTCCAATGGTTCGCCCGTCGCCGCGATCCGCCCCACTTTGCGGACCCCGATCGGGAACCGTCGAAACTGGCCATCGGTGCGCGACAGGTCGCGGTTTGGGTCCACCGCCGACGCACCGCCGCTGGCCACCAAATGCAGACACCTGGTTTGGTCGGGGCACTCCCGCCGCAGCGGGCACGATTCGCAGCCGGCTCCTGGCCGTATGAGCCAAATTCTCACCAACGCCACCGCCGGCGACGCGGCAATGTGATTGACGATTAACTTCAGCGCATCGTTGACCTGCAGCCGCTGGGCCATCTCCAGCAGCAGCGTCTTGGGCTGATCAATCAGGGGTGACTTTTCGCCGAGCATCCGCAAAACATATGCGAAAATTCGTGAACGGCAAGCGAAATGTCGTAAATCTACGATATCTCGGTGTCTTCGGTTTGCCCGCTGGGCTTCTGTAAGTGCCCTTTAGTATTGCAGTTACGGATTCCCAGGTGTTTTGGCCCGGGGCGTGCGATAGGGGGGCGCGACGAGCAGTGACTTCCACTGCTTGCAGTTCAGAACCCCTTTGTATGAGGACAGTCGTGATGACCCGAATCAGCCCCATCAACCCTGCAACCGCAACCGGCACCGCCCGAGAACTGCTCAACGGCGTCGAGTCCAAATTGGGCATGATCCCGAACATGATGTCGACGATGGCCAACTCTCCGGCCGTCTTGGACGCGTACCTGAAATTCAGCGGCGCGCTCGCCGCAGGCGGACTGTCGGCCAAAGATCGCGAGCGCATCGCGTTGGCCGTCGGGCAAGCCAATCGATGTGACTATTGTCTGAGCGCTCACACGGCGATCGGCAAGATGGTCGGACTGTCGGCCGAGCAGATCCGTGATGCCCGGTCGGCGACCGACGCCGATGCAAAGTCCGATGCGATCGTGAAGTTCGCGGCACAGCTTGTTGAAAAACGCGGTTGGGTTTCTGACGACGAAGTCGCCGCGGCCCGGCGTGCCGGTTTGGGCGACAGCGAGATCGCCGAAGTCGTGGCCAACACGGCGTTGAATCTGTTGACCAACTACTTCAACCACGTCGCGGAAACGGACAACGATTTCCCGCCTGCCGAGCCGATCGACTCACCGGCCTCCTGTGGCTGCCACAGCGACACCTGCGGCGTGGCCTGATCAACGCCGCAGCCGATCACCGTAGCTAACATCTCGTTTAGAGGAGGTTTGATGCGACGGTGCGAAGCCAGCATCAACGACGGCGCGATCGACCAATCGGATCGCAAGTTCCACCGGCCCCTCGGTCCCCGCCCTGCGGATCATCCCGGTTTGGGAGAGTTCGTCAGATAGGCGGGGTTTGATTCCCGAGTCGCTGGCCCGCTAGGTAAGACGTTCACGCCGATTCAAGTCACCGTCATGCGCGTTGCCGCGACCAGCAGAAGGCTGCTTTCGATCTTTCGGAAGCAGCCTGTTTTGATTCAGCGTTGTCCGAGCGATCGTTCCCACCGGGTCAATTCGCCGGAATGAAACCTCGAATGGGTTCGAGTCTTGAAAGTCGTTGATCGAGTGAAAGAATTTCGTCTCCCAAACGATCGACCTTGGCGTCGAGGGATTGGAGCATCGTGGTGAAATACTGTGGATTCTTCAGCAACACAAGCGATAGCTGTGCCAACTCGTACTTCAGTTTCAAACGTTCCAATTCAAGTTCATTCACCATTCCGTTGTCGTGTAGCTTTCTTCCATTCTCGAATTTGAGTTTTGCCAAACGGATTTTTTCTTCGGCATTACGAAGCCGAATACGTTCGCTTCCACCAACGGTCGCCAACTCCGCCTCTTGAAACCGTTGCTCGGCGATCGCCACGTCGGAATGCAACCGCTCAATCACAAGTTGCGCAATCGTTCCTGGGGACTCTCTGTTGATCTCCATCGCAGAGAGCAGCTCAACTTTCGCCAGCGCCAACTGCGTTTTGGCGTGTTTGACATTTAAGTCGTGCCATGAAGGCTCGGTCGGCGCGGTCTGGTTTTCTTGGCAAACCGATGGATTGGCCAACACGACCAGTAAGCAAAACGCGAATCCGACCGCATTGGAATGTGACATTGCTCCACCCACAGTTGTGCGAATTCGCCCACTCTTTCCTTGGTGGCGATGCGCTGATGACTTTCGTTTCCTCGTCCGGGTCAACTGCAAAGCTCGCGCCGCAGTGTCCGTGCTCGTCATCAGACTCGCGGAGAAAAACGCTTGAGCCATCAATTGGTGCCCGAGTGGAGTGGGATGGACACCGTCGCCGGCCAGCATCTTGGGCTCAGTTCCTTCGGCGACCGCATCGTCGAACATGGTTTGAAAGGGTACCCAGACTGCTCCTGCGTTGTTGGCGACGGCTTCGGCATACTTGCGGCGGACGTCGAACTCTGGGAACCATTTGTCACGGTTTTCCTAGACCGTACCGCTCATCAAAACGAACGGCTCACAGATCACGAATGTCGTCGTCGGAAGGGCGTTTCGCGTACGCTCCAGCAACGCGGCAAACCCATCGCGATACGTTTCCGACGTTCCGTCGTAACGGCCGTTGAGCATGTGCCAGATGTCGTTGACTCCGATCAGGATGCTGAGAATCTTGGGTTGAACGTCGACACAGTCTTGTTGCCAGCGACGGCTCCACGCCCACGTCACCCGACCGTGCCGCAGAGTTAAATCGATCCCGCGCCGGTTATCATCTCGCCCCAAACGGCATTTCCGTAACCCGTTGCCGTTCACCTCGAGCGGGCGCGTTTGCAGGGGAAGGAAGGTCGAATCGTTGCCGCAGAGCGGCCGGACGGCGAACGCATTGAGTTTCGCTGGTCATTTCGGGAGCATTGTCCGCCGACAAAGGGACGCACTCGTGAAGCCACCGAGCCTTTCGCTGCAAAAAAAAACGCCCGGTGAAACACCGGGCGATTTGCGAAGCGACGCGGACGGGACTCGAACCCGCAACCTCCGGATCGACAGTCCGGGGCTCTAACCAATTGAGCTACCGCGCCGAAGTTTGGCTCGCAAAATCTTGCGTCCCATCCTTCGTGGATGCGGGATTATATCGATGGTCGATCCCGCCGCAAGACCATGCTTCGGCTCATTTGCCGATCTTTCTTTAACCTTCTGGGTCGGATTGTTTTGGCTGGTCGTATTTTGCCTAAAAAACCACGTTCGGGACCATTCGGATTCCTGCCCAGCGGCGAAATTTTGGCCGTCGACGCGATGTGGAGACCTAGCATTTTTACGGTGGATTGCGTGCCGAGTCGCGAAAATCCATGTGTCGTTTTCGTTTGCCCGTTCCTTTGCCCCAAAATCGTCGCCATGTTTTTTAGCGTTCACCCGCCTGTTCTGGCCTCCGTCAGCGACTTCATCCGAGACGTCGGCAACGAATTGACCACGTATTCGAGCCAAATGACCACCACGCACTGGGGAATTGTCGCCGGATGCGCCGTCGCTTTCGGCTTTTTGTGCTTGAAGGGTAGCGGTGTAAACCGATAACAGCTTGGCAACGTAGAATCACGAGAGATCTTGAGTCATTTGTTGGGACCGACTGTCGACCGGTCCGGTCGGCCCACCACCCGGCGAGCCCTCTTCGCACGGAGAACTGGAAATGCCACTTTTTGAAATAGAAACCAATTCCCATATCATCATCACCTGGGCAGAGAACGAAGATGCCGCTCGTGAGGTGGTCCATGACGCCTATCCCCACGACGAGGTTGTCCGGCTGACCAAACGTCCTCGCGACACCTGGGTGATCAGCAAGGGCGCGTTGGGATTGACCAACACCACGCTGGATCCGTGCATGGTCGCCCGCGAATGCCTGAATCGATCGGCCGGTGACAAGGTCAATGCGATTCGTTTGTATCGGATGGAAACCGGCAGCGACCTCGATCAGGCTCGCAAAATGATCGAATCGAACATGGTCATGGGTTGGTAGCGAACGCCAAGCCACCAAGGCGTCGGGCATTCTCTGACGCCACCCGCGCAGCAAGTTCCGCTGCTCGGCGTATTCCTTGCCCCCTTGCGTAGCCGTGCAGGAACGCGCCGTGAAAGGTGTCACCGCAGCCCGTTGTGTCGATCGCCAATTCTGGTGAAACCGCCGGCCGGTGAAAACTCGCTCCGTCTCGCGCGACCCAATCACTTCCCGCCGGTCCGTCGGTGACTGCGACGATCTCGCAATCGAACTCCTCCATCAGTGATTCAGCCAACTCCATTGCAGGGAGTCGGCGCAGGCAGTCGGCTTGCGACCGGACATGCGAGTCGGCAAACTGCCGCGCAAGAATCGCGAAATCGGCGGCGCGGAGCATCGGCAGAATCTCCGGGCGATAGCGATACGCCCCACCGTCGAACGAGATCTTGACTCCACATTCTTTGGCGACGCGAATCGCCCGCAGGCAAATCTCGCCATGCCGTCCATTGAAATGCAAGATCTTGGCTTGCGAAATGAGCTGCTCGATTTGCGGCGTCCACCGCAACCGTTCACACGCTGAGCCGGGCGAAAAGACGATCGTTCGCTCGGCGGATCGTCTATCGGACCAGATCGACGCGGCCGAACTGGTCAACCCGGCGTGCCGGGCGATCGCTTGCGTGTCAACGCCCTCGGCGCTGAGCGTCTGGAAAATTCGAATTCCCGCGGGGTCATCGCCAACGGAATCAATCAGCGCGGTTTTCGAACCCAGTCGTGCTGCGGTCGCCATCGCGACGGTGATGCCACCCCCGATGCCTTCGAGGTGCCGCTCGGCCTGGACCACCGAGCCGGGTTGCGGCAGCGAATCGACCAGCATCAGGCTGTCCCAAACGGAGACGCCGATACCGACGATGTCCATTCGGTGACTCATCCTTGGTCGATCATTTCTTTCGCACCGCTGGCGACCGAGGCCGACGCGGCCAAACACATCGCCACCGACCAGCGCCCGTCTTGGGCGGTGCAATGCAGCGGGTGCCCGGTTTGAATCGCCTCGGCGACACGGACGATCTGGTCTTCCAACTCGAACAGCTCTCCGGTCGGCTTTTCGATCGGCACGTCGACGACTTCGTTGCCGTCAAAGGCGCGCAACTTGAACGTCGGGTGTCGAGTCCGATCCATCGCCCCGCTCCAGGACGCCCACAAGGCGCCTTTGCTGCCGGTGACCTTGGCGGTTTGGTGGTGTTCGAACGCGCTGAGCGTTTGCGAGACGACGGCGTAGGCGTCGCCGGCAAAGTGCATGATCGCACTGAAGTTGTCTTGCAACTCGGGACGCTCCGGGTCTCGGGAATTGGCCGTCGCATAGACCGACTGGGGCATGCCGGCCGTTTCCAGGTACCAGCGTGCGAGATCGAAGAAGTGGATCGGTTCTTCCAAAATCCAGTTCCCGACTCGATTGATGTCGTAGCGCCAACCGCCGGCACCCTGACGATACGGGTTTCTGGAGAGTTCGACCAGACAATACTGCGGCGTGCCGATGAACCCGTCTTCGATCATCTCTTTGACCTTGCCCCACATCGACGACAGTCGCAGCTCGTGACCGACGCACAGCAATCGATCGTGCGTTTCGGCCGATGCGATCATCGAGTCGCATTGGTCCAGGTTGATGCCCATCGGTTTTTCGAGCAACAGATGCTTGCCCGACTGGAGCACCGCCGTGGCGACTTCGTGGTGCAGATAGCTGGGGACGACGACGTCAATCACGTCTAAGTCGTCGCGTGCGAGCAGGGCGTGATAGTCCGTCGTGACGAAGGCGTCGGGATACGCTTGAGACGCATCGGAAGCCGTCGCAACACTGTGGGCTGCGATTCCGATCAGCTCGGCGTTGTGTGCTTTGCTGATCGCATCGGCGTGGTGTTTTCCCCAGGCGCCGAAACCGATCAATCCATATCGAACCAAATTCATTGTGTGTTTGAAAAAGTGAGGAAAGGCATTGGAAGGAAGGAGATCGACGCGGCCGGAGGTTTGTGGTGGAGGTCGAGGAAGTCAGACGGAATCAATTTCGTAACCGGAGCGATACTCTCGCGACATCAACCCGTTTGCCTCTTCGTCGCTTACAACACGTTCCGATTCGGCGTCCCACTGAACGGTGCGGCCCAACCGCAAGGCCAAATTGGCGAGGTGGCAGGTCGTCAACACGCGGTGGTGTGTCGCGATATCGGAAATCGGCACGTCACGCGTCTTCAAGCAATCGACGAAGTCTCGCATGTGCGAGGTCGGTTGCCTACCTCGATACAACTTCGTCATCGCATCGTCGTCGAGTGGTTGATCTTTCAACGCGTTGACCGGGATGCCTTCCAGCGTTCCCCGATTGACGAAGAAACGTCCGCGGTCCCCTTCAAAGGTGATTCCATTCCGCGTTGAATCGATCAGCATTTCGATGCCGCCGGCAAAGTTGCACGTCACCGAAAACTCGATGGGAGTGTTGTACATGTCACTTCGGGTCGGCCTTCCGCCCCGCAGCGGCTGATTCATCGTCGCGGTTCCGCCGACCGAGATCGGTCCACCGTGTTCTTGGCCGATCGCCCATTGTGCGATGTCGACGTGATGGGCTCCCCAGTCGCACAGCTGGCCGCCGGCGTATTCGAACCACCAACGAAACGTGCGATGGGTCCGTTGGGGGATGTAATCGGTCAGCGGTGCGGGGCCGAGCCAGCGTTCCCAATCGAGCGTCTTGGGTGGCGTGGCGGTGGCGAACGGGCCACCCTTCCATCCGGGGCCGAGTCCGATATGGATGCGTCGGAGATTGCCGACGCGGCCGTCACGAACCATCGCGATCGCTTTCAGAAATCGCTGGTCGTATTCGGTCCGTTGCTGCGTCCCGACCTGGAACACTCGGCCGGTTTCTTGCGCGACCGCACGTAACCACTGGCCTTCTTGGATCGTCACGGCGACGGGTTTTTCGCAGTACACGTCTTTGCCCGCCCGCATCGCTTCGATGGCAATTTTGGCGTGCCAGTGATCCGGGGTGGCGATCAACACCGCGTCGATCGATGGGGTATCCAGGACGCGGCGGTAGTCGTCCACCATCGCCGCTTTGCCGCCGCAGATTTTTTGGTTGGCAAAGTCGGCGGCCACCGAATCGAGTTCGCAGATCACGGGAATGTCGGCCAGTGAAGCGGCTTGGGTGCCGATCGCAATGCCGCGGCCTTGCCGTTTGGTTTCCGGTTGCCAGCCGGCGCCGATCAGTCCGAACACCGGCCGATCGTTTTTCGACGCGATCGCGGTGCCCGTTTGATAGGCAACGGTGGTGGCCGCGATGCCGGACGCACAGCGTGCCAGAAAAGTTCGTCTGGTCGTTGACATGGTGGATGGTGCTGGGGGGAGGGAGTGGTGGTGGAGTCAGCCTCCGGCTTGCGTTCCGAGGCCACGGGTCGCAAGCTGTAAGCTTACTCCGCTGGGGCGTTGCTCCATGGGGGTCGCAAGCTGGAAGCTTACTCCGCTGGAGCGTTGCTCCACGGGGGACGCAAGCTGGAAGCTTACGCCACTGGGGCGTTGCTCCATGGCGGTCGCAAGCTGGAAGCTTACTCCGCTGGGGCGTTGCTCCACGGGGGACGCAAGCTGGAAGCTTACGCCACTGGGGCGTTGCTCCATGGGGGTCGCAAGCTGGAAGCTTACGCCACTGGGGCGTTGCTACACGGCACCAGTGTAACATCGGCCGGTCGTCATCGGGTAAGCTGTTGATTCGTGCGGTTTGATTGCTGTCCCGCCCTCCATCCTTCCTTCATTGCACCGGTATTCATGACTCCCCTTCAAGGTATGCGTGACGCTGCGGTTCCTGGTCAGCGAAACGAGAGTGGCTCGTTGTTCCCATTGGCGATGACCTGTGACGAAGGCGCGGTGACGCTGGAACAATTCATCGATTGGGTGTCCGAAAGTCGCGATGACTTGTTGACGCTTTCCAGTCAGCACGGCGCGGTGGCGTTTCGCGGGTTTCCGACGCCGACGGTGGACGAGTTTGACGCGTTCATTCAGGCGCTCAAGATCGAGAATTTTCCCTATGCAAAGTCGCTGTCCAACGCGGTCCGCATCAACCGGACGCCGCGGGTGTTTTCTGCCAACGAAGCCCCGCCGGAGGTGAAGATTTTCTTTCACCACGAGATGGCTCAAACGCCGCTGTATCCCAAGTACATTCTGTTTTACTGTGAGATCGCGCCGGAATCCGGCGGTGCGACGCCGTTGTGCCGAAGCGATATTCTGTTTGCGAAACTGGCCGAGCAGTGTCCGGAGTTTGCGGCCAAGTGTGAATCGACCGGATTGCGTTACACCAACGTGATGCCCGGAGCTGACGACGCAAAATCTGGAATGGGACGGAGTTGGCATAGCACGCTGGGGGTGGAAACCAAGGCGGAAGCGGAGGCTCGACTCGGCGAGTTGGGTTACCGCTTTGAATGGCTGGCCGACGATTGCTTGAAAGCGACGACACCGCAATTGCCCGCCGTGATGGAGGTTTCACCGGGACAAAAAACATTCTTCAATCAGTTGATCGCGGCCTATTGCGGTTGGAAGGACGAACGCAACGACCCGTCCGATGCGATCCGACATGGCGACGGCACAAAACTCGATCCGGACGCTGTCGACGTGGCCGTTCAGCTTGCCGAAGAACTCACCTATGACCATCAGTGGCAGGCCGGAGACATCGTGTTGCTGGACAACACGGTGGCGATGCACGCGCGGCGGCCCTTCCAGGGGACTCGCAAAGTGTTGGCATCGTTGGCGGAAATGCGAACGCATGCCTTTGACGCAGTGGGTTAACCGAAATGGATGACGAAAAACGGAATCCCGAGGAGCCGGCGGTCGACGGTCCAGGCGAACCGGTTGTGTTGGACCCCGGCGGGAGTTCATCGGGTCGCTGGTACGATGGGGTGACGCGTTACCAGTGGTTGATTCTGATCATCGCCTGCGCTGGCTGGGTCTTCGACGTGTACGAAGGCCAAATCTTTAACATCACTCGCAGCGACATGTTGCTGGAAGTGCTGGACGGTGACGAAGCGGCGGCCAAAGCGTGGGGCGATAATTTTTTGGCGATCTTCCTGGCCGGTGGGACGATCGGCGGGCTGTTGTTCGGATCGCTGGCCGACCGATGGGGCAGACGCCCGATCATGATCGCGACGATCTTGATGTACTCCATCTTTTCAGGGTTGACCTATTTCGCCAACGACATTTACGTGATCGGAGTGTTGCGTTTTCTCGTCGCACTCGGGATCGGCGGTGAATGGGCGGTCGCTGCAAGTTTGGTGGCGGAGGTGTTTCCTAAGAAAGCGCGCGCCCAGGCGGCGGGGATTTTTCATGCTTCCAGCATCTTGGGGACCTGGCTGGCAGCGCTGTCGGGGATTCTGGTCGGCAGCCACTGGCGCTATGCCTACCTGCTGGGGGTGCTGCCCGCGCTGCTGATCGTCTGGGTGCGGGCGAGCGTGAAAGAGCCCGAGCGTTGGCAGGCGATTCGGAACAGTGATGTGGGGCAAAAGTCGGGCAGTTTTCGTGATCTGCTGTTGAATCCCAAATGGAACGGTTTGGCGTTTCGTGGGATGTTATTGGCCGCGGTCGGTTTGGGAACGTTTTGGTCGGTGACGGTTGCGGGGCAGGACCTCGTCAGAGCGTTGTTGTTGTCGCTCGGCACCGATCCCGAAGTCGCGGGGGCGAAGAGCAAGTTTGCCTACGGCATCGTGCAAGCGGCCGGTGGAGGTGCAGGGCTGCTGGCGTTTGGTCCGCTGTGCGCCCGGTTCGGCCGCAAGCCGACCTTTATTGCCTATCACATTCTGGGATTGTTGATCGTACCCGTTGTGTGTTTTCTGCCGCAAACCTACACGCAGATGCTGTTCATCCTGCCCGTGTTCGGGTTCCTGACCTTGGGGATGCACTCGGGCTATGCGATCTATTTCCCCGAGCTGTTTCCGACACACATTCGCGCGACCGGAGCGAGCTTCTGCTTTAACGGGGGACGTCTGTTGGCGGTCCCGGTGCTGTTCTTTTCCGGCTGGCTGAAAGGGCGTGAAGATGTCTCGCTTCAGCACGCGGTCTGGTGGCTGTCGTCGTTGTTTCTGGTCGGCATCGTGGTGATGTTGACACTGCCGGAGACCAAGCAGCGAGACCTAGTCGAGAACTGATGTTTTCTGGCGACCTGACCGTTTTCTTGTACATCGGCGTGATCGCATTGGCGGCGGGATTTGTCCACAGCGCGATCGGATTCGGATTCGGGATCGTCGCGGTGACACTGTTGCCGCTGGTGGTCGAAGTCCGGCAGTCGCACGTGGTCATTTCGACGGCCAGTGTTCCGGTATTGATGATGGCCGCGTGGGCGTATCGCGATGGGGCCGATTGGTCCGCGCTGTGGCGCGCGCTGGTCGGTGCGGCGATCTGCATGCCGCTGGGGTTGTTGGCGTTCGAGTGGGTCTCGCCGGACTGGTTGATCCGGGGCACGGGGATGGCGATTCTGGCGATGGTGGGGATCAGTTTTCGGAATCGGCGTCGGGCAAAGATGGAAATGAAATCGAGCGGCGGATCGTCATGGTTTGCCGGCGCGTTGGGTGGTTTTTTGGCCGGTGCGGTCACGATCGCCGGGCCACCCGTCGCCGCGTACGCGTTGTCACAGCCGTGGGAACAGGCCCGGTTCAAAGCATTTTTGAATCAGTTCTTGTTTGCGGTGTCGCTCTACAAAGTCACGGGGCTCGCGGTGCGCGGGTTTATCGATCAAGAAACGCTGGTGCAATCGGCGGCGTTGGCCCCGATGGCGATCATCGGCATTCAAGTCGGCGCAATTTTCAGCCGTCGACTTTCGACGCAGCGGTTCCACGTCTTTGTCGCGATCGCGCTGGTGGCGGTGGCGGTCTATTTCGTCGTCAGAGGGGCCGGCGAGTGATCTGCGGATCCACTAGTGAATCCAACCCAGGTAATCGCGAAGGATGGACCAGCGGGGCTCGTTTTCGCCGTTGGTTTTGCCCAGCACCCAATGGTCGTAGTAGTCTTGGGCGGTGCCGTCTTTCTGACGCAAACCGACCCAATACTCCAGGAAGTCGCGCATCTGCGCGTCGCGATTTCCCACGGCATAAAACAGGGGCAAGCTGGCTTTCAGTTCGTTCGGGATGATGACTTCGAATCGGGGGTACATCAATGTAAACGCCGCTCCACTCTCGGCGCTGATCAGTAGGGCATCCAGGTCGGGATGATTCCCGTTGAAGAAATCTCGATTGTCGGCGATCTCGACGAGCGTGGCATCGGGAAGCGCGGTTTCGATTCGATTGACGAAGCCGCGGCTGAGGTCAACGAATCCGATCCGCAAGTCATCCAGGGCAGAGATGCGTTTGAGCGTTCGGAAGTCGTTGCACCGAAAGTCGCGGGTGACCAATGCCAAGTTGACATCCATGTAACTTTCCGTGTGCGCCATTGCCTGGGCGCGTTCCAAGGTTCCCACCAGTCCGGACATGACGATGTCGAAGTGATCGGCGTCGAGTTGTTGGACCAGGGTGGCCCGATCGAATCGCACCAGTTCCAAGGTGACGCCCAGGTCGCGGGCGAGGGAGTGGGCCATTTCCACGTCATAGCCGACCAGCGTTCTGCGATGATTGAAGTAGGCGAAGGGCAGCTTGTCTTCGTTGTAACCGACGCGGATCACCCCGCGGCGGCGGATCCGTTGGAGCAAAGATTCTCCGTCGCGAAGGGGTTCCGGATTCGGACGGGGCTGTATGATGACGATGTTTTCGACCGGCTGCTCAAGTAGCTGCATCCGCTCGATGACGTCATATTTATTGTCGGCCATCGAGATCACGCGATACAACACCAGTCGCACGCCGACCAGAATGATGATCCCGAAAACGCAGACCACCAACGCGTATTTGACCAATCCCCAAAGCTGAAAACGCAGCAACCGGTTGAAACCAAAAATCGAGATCAACGTCAACACGCACAGGTGCATTGCTCCGACGGCGTCACCAAGACGTTCGCCGTAGACGCCGGAGACCAGGAACAGCTGGAACATGTCATGCGGCAACTGCATTTGGTCCAGCAAGAAGGGGATGGCGACGATCGGGCCACCGAAGAATGAAAACAACCCCGACAACAGAAAGCCGGGGTAGTTGGATGGCTCGATCGGGGCGCCCAGGAACCATGCCGCGAACGGAATGAACAGCATGCTCAACAGTTTCCCGACATGGGGAAACGGATAGGCGGTTCCGTAGAGCAGATCGATCGCCGGCGATTCGTCTTTTCCATCGATCTTGACCTGTGTTTCAAAAAGCCGTTCGGTGTTTTCGATCAGCATCGGCAACACGATGATCAGCTTGCCGGTGGCAAAGGCGGTCAACATCGGCTCTTTGACGACGAACAGGACTTGTCGATAGGTCAACGGGGTCAATGTCGTCACCAGCAACGGCAGAACGACGAAACCCAAAAAGACGGCACCGGCGGTGTAGGCCACCAAATATGCCTGCAGCCGTCCGACTTCGGCCACTGAGACGGTCCCCGCGGTGCTTGCCGCAATCGCAAAAATTCCGACCGGGGCCAGCCGCGTGATGAACTTGCTGATTCGCAGCAACACGTCGGCGGCGACATCGAGTTGGTTTAAGACGATCGTGCGATTGCGAGATTTGGACAAAGCCAACCCGCAACAGATGCCGAACAGCACGACGGCCGGTACCTGGTTGTTCGAAAGCGACTCAAAAATATTGGCGGGGATGAAGTAGGCAAGCACGTTGAGCGGCTCGGGGGCTTCGATCAGGGCGGTGCTGAAGAACGATCCCACGCTCCATTCGGGAAACGACGTGGGCATCACCCAGACCACTGCCAAGCAGCTCGCCCAAAGGCCCAACAGGACTGTCCCGCCGATCAGGGCCAGCCGGCGGCTGCTACGCAGTCTGAGTCGACCCAGGCTGACGACCAGCGTGACCAAGATGTAGGGCAGCACGGTCATCCGCAACAGTCCCACAAAGGCATCGCCGACAATCGCCAGCGGTGCGCACAGCTCGCCGGCGAACAGGCCACTGAAAATGCCCAAAGCCAGTGCGATCAAGATTTGCGTCGACAGGTCCACGTGGCGGACGAACCGCGCATAGCATCCCCGGACCGATGGTCGCGTTGAATCGGTCGGATTCGACTGCTCCGGCATGACATCTCAATAAGGCAGAACGGTGGCGTCACTCCGGCGACGCACCGCGATGGATCGAAGCGATTCTCGGATGAATCGTCTGACGATCGTTATACCGAAAGAATGGAAACCAAGGTCACCCCCGGACGGGATTGTCGCGCAGGACGCGTGTCAAATGCCCGCGACGTTGACGCCGTGCGGGGTGTTTCTTGTTAGCGGCAGGGCGCGAGCCCTCGGGTTTCCCATCTTTACCGAAACACCGGAGGGCTCGCGCCCTACCGCTAAAGAATGCTTCACAGCGTTTCCCGCTGGGTTGCCGCTCGCTGACGCGTCCCGCTGGGAGGGCGGAACGGCTATTTCGCTTCGGATGCTGGGGCTTGGCGTTGGGCCGCGTTGTCGTCGCTGCGGCGGCGGTTTTGTTCGGCCAAGCGGGCGCGATCTTCGGCGCGACGGTTCTGGCCTTCCAGATGATCGGTCCAGCGTCGACGTCCGTGTGACTGAGTCGGTCCGGGGGCGATCAAGAAAACGGCTCCGAGCCCGAAGATCAATCCGGCCATCATCGATCCAAACGTCATCGTTGTCGTGCCCGGTCCCAGCGGTTTGTCGGAGACTTGGGGAGGCCCGAGTTCGGCGACCAGGTTGGTCGACAGCGCTGCCGATCGACTGGCCCGCGCATCGACCAGCCTCTGTTCTGCTTCGGCCAATTGCTCCGATCGCTGTCGAAGTTCGGAATCGATTTCGGCGTACGTGGTTCGTGCTTCAGCCAGCATTTGCAGTTTGTCGGAGAGGTTGCTGACCTTTTCCGAGAGCTTTTTGACTTGAGCGACCTGCAATTCCAGCATCGGCTGCATGGAAGCGATCACCGATAAGGTTTCTTGGATGATGCGTTCGCGAATTTCTCGCTCGGTCGCGATCGCGGCTCTGCGTTTCGGATTCTCCAACGTGTAGACGCCGGAAAGCTGACTGGCCCGGAGCTGGGCGTCGATCAAGCCATCTTTCAATCGTTGCAACGACGGTTGGCTGTTCAGCAGATCGCCTCCGCTGATCAACAGCTTGGTCGGATCTTTCGAACCGGCAACCAGCAACGCATGAAGTGACTGAAGCTTTTCAAGTTCCAATTCGGCCAGTTGCAACTGTTCTTTGGTGGCCACCAGCGATCGCCGGTAGCTGCTGTCGCCGCCGTAGGTGTCGTTCAGGTTGCGTAGCTCGCCGAGGTCTGCACCAAATTGAACTTCGATTTCTTGCATCCGCGAGGATACTTCGTCGAGGTTTTGTTTGGCCAGATCGCGGGCATGGGTCAGTTCGACGATCACGCTATCGGCTCGAACACGCCGAACATCGCGCAAATGTTTCGTCAGGGAGTCGAACATGGCGTGACAAAACAGAATGGCACGATCGGGGTCTTCCGCTTTGACTTCCAGATAGACGACTTCGGTGTTGCCGAAGTCGGCGCCTTGCGGGGCCAAGAGATTGACGGATGATCGGATCGCTCCATTGACGTTGGACGGCGACGGCCAGTCCTCGTCCAGACGCCCATCGGGCGGACCGATCTCGCGCAATGCCGCCGCAACGACTTCGCGGTTTTGGGCCATTTCGAGAATGGTCTCCTGTGCCGCTTTTAGCTCCGTTTGGCTGGCGAATCGGCCCAGTCGGTCGACCGCACGCGTCGCTTCGTCACGCACCACCAGTGGTTGGCGGGCAGAGTAGACGTCCGAAGTGAGGAAGGAATAAGAAACGCCGATCAGGCCAAAGACCAGGACGGCTCCGATCCAAAGAGGCGCGAAGAGCACCAGGACGTTCCGAATGTGTTTCCAGGGGATCGGCGCAGCAGACATGGCATGCTTCAGAAGGGTAAGTGGAAATCTCTCCCAACCCTACGAGCGCCTTAATTCGGCGCGATCGCGATGTCTGTTTCAGTGACCGCAGTCCGGCCAGATGGATGCGGCCGGTAAAGATTGTGCGGGAATTGACGATTAGGGTTCACTGGGGGGAGTCCCGCCGTGTCCGATGGCGTGTCGAGGGGCGCGAACGAACTTTCGCAGCGCCGGCCCTCTCTGGCGTTTGCTTGCTGCGCAAACGCCGTCTCTCCCAGAGGGAGAGAATCTAAATCGGTTGCCAAATCCTGCAGTAAAAGAATCGACATCCCGAGGGAGAGTGACAAATACCTTTCAAACTGTACGACCTCCCCACGGGAGGGTGGCGCAGGCAATCTATGCTTCACGTCGTTAGCGAGAAGGTTTCCGCGAATCAACGCCCTAACGGACCAAAGACGGGGTGCGATTTCGCGCCGCGACGTCGGGCCTAGGCGACCGGAGTCGGCTCGTAGGGGATGTCCTCGATCAAGTCCATTGGCAGCGGTTTGACTTCCACGCCCGCTGCGGTGCAGATTGCGTCGATCGCTTCTTGAGCTTCCTTGACGGTGTTTTCACGCGTTTGGCCCTTGTAGCGGGTCGGCGACGCAGAGGGGCTGATCGGACCTTCGAATCCGGTTGCGATCAGGTGTTTGACGACATTGACGTGATTCAATCCGCCTTCGACGGCCGGCAGCACGCAATCCAAGCGGGTGGCTTTGGACGGGTCGGCGTCGTCGGCCAACGTTCCCAGCCGAACCGCAACGATGCTGGATCCGGGGATTTCGCTCAGTTGGTCCATGCCGCCGTCGCCGACCGCCCAGTCCCAAGTGTCGATGATGTAGCCGACGTTCGGGTTGGAAACGGCTTTGACGATGGCGATCAGGCCTTCGACGTTGCGGACGAAATCAAACTCTTTCGATTCACGAAGGACTTTGCTGGAGTTGAACCCGACGCCCAGCTGAATCCCTTTGGCCGACAGCACGTCGGCGACCTGCGACAGGCGGTTTTGCTGGGTGGTGAAGTATTCGTGGTAGGGCAAGCGGTCGGTGGCAGCGGGCAGGTCAATGTAGGCCCGTTTGGCTTCCAGGTCAGCCGCCAGTTCGGTCAGCGGGTGCAGTGCCCCGACTTGGCTGGTGAAGGCGTCATCGTCGGCGTCCAAATTGATTTCCAATTGGAAGCCCCCGATTTGCTCCAGACGACCCATCCCTTCGCCCATCGCGGCTTTGAGAAACTTTGCCGCGTCATCGGCCGTGGTCCGTTGCGACCGACGCAGGATCTCGTACATGTCGATGTCCATCGACGCAAAGCCGTAGGTCAGTGCGAGTTCGATCAGTTCGCTTTGGCGTCCGTTAATTCCAAGAGACTTGGGCGAGAAATTCTTGAGCATTCGTGATCCTGTCAGTGGTTTGCCAAGACGTCTTTCCCCGGGGCCAGCGACGCGTCGGCATAAAGGACGCCGAAAGGGTGGTCACCGTAGGGGGTCTGGCTGCCGGTAAAAAAGGGTGTGGAAGTGATTGGTTTGCGACTTTGGCGGCGTAGTATCGCAGAATCACCCCAAATCAGCCAAGGGGCGTTTGACCAGCTAATTGACGAGAATTTCAGCGAACGTTCGGAAACAGAACACTGACGGCGTTCTTGGCCGGCCGATGGCAAAGGACGGAAATTGGGGCCGAATTCGACCGAAAACCATTCAAACTCGGGCGACAATCTGCTTTAATGACACGATGTCGGGTCGTTGAGGCTCGATCCCCACCCCAAATGCGTAGTGAACTCACCCACCATACTACGCCCCACATCCGATTTCAGAACCTGTCGCGGTTCGACCTGCCCTGTCCGGCCACGACGTGGGCAGGCCGCGATTGCGGCGGGTAGGTTTGCCCGAATCTACACTGTCGCGAAAAATCAGTTGCGGTTTGATTCCGCCCCGCGAGATGGATTTGGAATCGGATCCCCACCACAGTTCCGCGTCACTTTATGAACAGCTCTCCAGCGTTTGACGCCGCACGGCTTCCCGCCGCGCCGCTTGCCCCGACAGGGCGACTCCGGTTGCTCGGAGCGATCGGTGTTGTCTTGCTGGCCGTGGGAGCCGGTTGGCACCGCCCGTCGGCGGCCGAATCACCGGGCGACGCTCTCACCCAAGCGACGTTGGCTCGGGGCAATCAAATCTACGCCCAGCAATGCCTCTCCTGTCACGGAGAAGGCGGGCGTGGAGAGACGGACGGTTACGCCGATCCGCTGGTCGGTGACGCTTCGATCGGCGAGTTGGCGGAGATCATTTCAGACACCATGCCGGAAGAAGACCCCGGGCAATGTATCGGCGATGACGCAAAAGCCGTCGCGGAGTTCATCTACGAATCGTTTTACAGCGAAGCGGCACAACTGAGAAACCGTCCCGCCCGACAGCAGTTTTCACGGCTCACGGGGACCCAACTGCAGCAAAGTTTGGCGGACCTTTACCAGCATTTCTTTGGCACACCGTTCCGAGTCCAGGAGCGTGGGCTGAGTGCGTCTTATTTCGATAGCGGGCGTTGGGACAAGAAGCACCTGAAAGTGGAGCGTGTTGATCCGGTGCTCGATTTCGACTTCGGCCACGACCCGCCGGTGGAAGGTGTGACGCCGGAAGAGTTCTACATCCATTGGTCCGGTTCACTGCAAGTCGAGCATACCGGACGCTACGAAATCGTGGTGCACTCAACGTGTTCGATGAAGGTTCGTTTCGGGCATCACGAACATGTGTTGATCGACAACCATGTCCAGTCCGAAGGGCGAACCGAATTCCGTCGAACGTTGAACTTGATCGGTGGTCGTCAGTACGCGATTCAAATCGACTTCACGCAGCGGAAACGAAAGACCGAACAACCACCGGCGACGTTCTCCTTGCGATGGGTGCCGCCGGGCGGAACGGAAACGGTCATTCCGAACGAGTACCTGTTGCCGTCGACGTTGCCGAGCGGGTTCGCTCTGCAAACCAAATTGCCGCCCGATGATCGCAGTTACGGCTACGATCGCGGAACGCGCGTGGATCGTCAGTGGGAAGATGCGATCACGTCAGCGGCGTTAGAGTTTGGCGACGCCGCGGTCAAAGAGCTGTGGCCACAGTACAAGCGAAAGCACCGCAAGGATTCAGATGAAAACCGCGGTCGGCTGCGTGGATTCCTAACGGAGTTGGCGTCGGTCGCGTTTCGTGGCCCCATCGATGATCAAACCAAACAGCTTTACGTCGACGATCAAGTGGACGCGGTCGAAGACGACCAGATGGCGATCGCGCGGGCCTGTTTGATGATCATCAAATCGCCGCGGTTTCTGTATCCCACATTGGACCACCAGGCGCCGATCAGCCGGCGTGTTGCGACGCGACTGGCGCTGACGCTGTTTGATTCGCTGCCCTCGGACGCTTGGCTTCAAGACCAGACCGGCAAGGACAGCTTTGCCATCGATTCCAAGTCAGATCAAAAAAACGCCGAACAGCGGATCCGTCAGGCGGCGCTGCGCATGGTGGAGGATCCGCGACTGCACGGGAAAGCGATGGAGATGTTCTTTGATTGGCTGGATGTTGATCCGGCGGCGGAAGTCTCCAAGGACCCCGAAAAGTATGCCGGTTTCGACACCCCTCTGTTGCTCGACTTGCGACGGTCGCTGGAAGCGGCAATCAGCGACGTGTTGTGGTCCGAGTCAAGCGACTATCGACAGCTGTTTCTGCGGGATTGGAATTGGACCAACGAGCGGCTCGGTGAATTTTATGGTGAGGGCTGGATGCCGGCGTCGGAAAGCACCGGCCACCGGCTCGTGGGTAGCAAACCTGCCGCGGGCAAGACATTCGGTGTGTTGACGCATCCGTTGGTCATGGGCCACTTGAGCTATTACGACACGACGTCGCCGATTCACCGCGGTGTGTTTCTGATACGGCGTGTGCTGGGACGAACGCTCCGGCCGCCCAACGAGGCGTTTACGCCGATTAATCCCGAGCTGCACCCTCAACTGACGACGCGACAGCGGGTCGAGCTTCAGACCGGCGAAGCGAAGTGCCAGGTCTGTCACCAGAAGATCAATGCACTCGGTTTTCCGCTCGAAAACTATGACGCGGTGGGACGCTTTCGGGCGACTGAAAAAGGCAAGCCGATCGATGCTTCCGGCGGCTACGTGACGCGAGACGGCCAACAGGTCGCGTTCGCTTCGCCGGGGGATTTGGCGCGGTTTCTTGCCGAGAATGATGACGCCCACCGAGCGTTCGTCGAACGGGCTTTCGAACATTTTGCAAAACAACCGCTCGCCGCTTATGGTGAAGCCGTTGCCAATGACTTAGTCAGACGATTTCGTGAGAGCGATTTTCACATCCGCCACCTGATTGTCGAAATCGCGGTCGTGGTTGCGACAGAAGAGTTCAACAAGGAGAACTTGAATGAATCGACGTGAGTTTCTAGCGCAGTTGGGTGTCAGTTCAGCCGCGGCAAGCCTGCTGATGGGGCTGCCGAGCCTTGCAATGGGAGCCGAGGCGTCGGCGCGAAGACGGCGTCTGGTGTTCGTGTTCAGCCCCAACGGCGTGATCCCGAAACACTTTTGGCCTGACAGCACCGGTAAGGATTACGATCTGAAACGCATTCTGGCGCCGCTGGCCGAATTCAAGGATCAGATGCTAACCGTCAAAGGCATTTGCAATCGGATCCAAGGTGACGGTGACGGCCACATGCGTGGGATCGGATGTCTGTTGACAGGCATCGAGCTGTTCCCCGGAGACATCCAGGGCGGTAGTGATACGCCGGCGGGATGGTCGATGGGCATCTCCGTCGATCAACACATCAAGAATCGATTGCAAGCCGACCCCGCGACGCGAACACGTTTCGGTTCGTTGGAGTTCGGTGTGATGGTCCCCGACCGCGCCGACACTTGGACGCGGATGTCCTACGCCGGGGCGAACCAACCCGTCGCTCCGATCAGCGACCCCTACCAGATGTTCGACAAGCTGTACGGGCAAACGAAGAACCGCCAAATGCTGGCCAGCGTGTTGGACGATTTGGCCGGCGACTTCAAACGCGTCAGCCAATCGCTCAGCAGCGAAGATCGTCAATTGTTGGACATGCACTTGGATCTGGTCCGCAGCGTCGAAAAGGATCTGAAGACAGAGTTCGCCGCAGCGACCAAGAACGATGGTGCCGGGCATGCCGTCCCCAAACTGCCTCCGAATATCGAAGAGCAGAACGACAACATGCCCCAAATCACGCAGATGCAGACGGAATTGTTGGTCAACAGTTTCGTTGCGGATTTTGCCCGCGTGGCGAGTTTCCAGATCACCAACAGCGTCGGCCAGCCGCGGATGAAATGGTTGGACATCAACGAGGGTCACCACGGGCTTTCGCATGAACCCGACAGCAACGAAGAAGCCTACGAGAAGCTGATTCGCATCAACACCTGGTATGCCGAACAGGTGGCTTACATGGCCAAGCGAATGAAAGAAACGCCGGACCCGTCGGGCCATGGATCGTTGCTGGACAACACCACGATTGTCTGGACCAACGAACTAGGCAAAGGAAACTCGCACACCCGCAATGACATTCCCTTCGTGATGGTCGGCGGCGGATTGGATTTTCAATTCGGCCAAGCCTACGACTTCGGCAAAGTCGCGCACAACCGACTGCTACTTAGCTTCTTGGAAGGGATGGGCATGCCCGAAAAAACGTTCGGCAATCCCGATTTCTGTGGCGAAGGAGCACTGACCGGTTTGATGGCTTAGGGCCAAACGGGCTGTGACTGACTCAAGATTCGTAGCTGCTGTCGCCGGACGGCGGACGTTCTTTCAAGCTTCCGGCCTTTGTTTTCCGCGTGTCGCCCGAGGGGCTGCGGGTGCGGGGGCGGGGGCGAGCGGTTGGAAATCCGTTTTGGGCCACTAAAAGTGGCGGCTGACCGACATTTTTCCCCGTGAAAACGGCGATTTGTGACGATCGGGCCGGGAGTGGCGGCGTATTCCAAAAGAGATGCCGGAAAGATCGACAGTTTCCACTCGACGGGGAAACATTCTGGCATTAACCTCTCTTACAGCGGTGACGACAAGTCGACACCGTTAGCGTTCAGGTGGTTTTGCCCCAACCTCCTGGACGCGTTTTTTTTGCGCTGACGGCAGGGTCTGGCCAATTTCCCCATCAAACGCCGGGCGGTTGAAGCGATTTGATGTACCACGTCACCTTGGCGCTGCTCTGGTGAGCGACCAGGGCGTCGAACAACGCGGTCGCGGCATCACGCCGAAGCGGGTTGAGGTCGGTGACGTTTTCGTAGGGAATTTGATCGACTTCCTTTTTGTGGACCAGAACGAGGTGGAAGCCGAGCGGGCTGCGGACGGGCTTTGACACCGCAGCGGTTTTGGTTTGGCCAATGGCGTCCATGACCGCTGCCGGCAGGTCGCCGGGCTTGGACACCCATCCCAATCCGCCGCCCTGTTTGGCCGTCGCGCCTTCGCTCTCGCTGATCGCCAGTTCTGCGAATCGTTTCGCTAGAATCTCCGGCGAGCCAGATTCGGATTGGAGCTGTGAAGCGATCGTCTGGATCCGTTGTTCGGCGATGGCTTCGGCATCCGGGATCTCTTTGTCCACCTCGATGAACAGATGCGAAACGTTCCAGCGAGCGGACGAATAGTTTTCCGAATGAAGTTCGTAGAAGCGTTTTAAGTTGGCGTCGGTCATCTTGCTCTTCAAATAACGGCGCCATGCCGAATCCCAGTCACGTGCGTTTCGAACGGACCGTTCGTCAGTTTGCCGTTGGGTGCAATACTCGTCGAGATTCGATCGTTTGCGGCGAAGGTCATCCAAAAACTCTTCCCAATCGCGGTCCAACAAGGCTTGCAGATTGGCACCGCCCTGCTGGCGGAGTGACTTCATGGCCAGATGCTGACGCACCAGTAACGCGGATGAGGCTCGCTGGACGTCCAGGCTCACCTGCGAAAGGTCGTTCGCTTTCAGTTTCGAGGAGAGTAAGAAATGCAGTTCGCCGAGGAAAACGGGCTCGCCGTCAATCGAAGCGATCGGATCGGTGGGACGTAACGCAGGTGGTTCACCGAGCAGCGTGGTTGGCAGCACGAACAGCGAAGTTGGCAGGACGAGCAACGCGATCAGGACGCCATGAATCCACCGCGCGGTGTGTGGCTGACGGACGACTGATGTGGGCGAAGGCTGGAGGCAGGCGATCATGGCAGCATGATGTCGTGCAAGACGAAGTCGACTTCGTTGCGGACAACGGATGTCGGGGATTCATAAACGAGTTTGGCACCCTCGAGTTTGTCGATCTCGAACAGATAGCCCATGCCGACACCGCTTTCGGTTTGTCGGTACAGTTCGTACCCCAGGTTTTCCACCCGATTCCCTTCGGCGTCGCGGACATACACGGGGTTCTGAAAGATCCATTGGCGGTGACTTTCCAGGGCTCGGTCGGCGTCTTGGAGTTCGACCGAGAATCGAATCTCGTAAAGGGCTCCGTTACGCTGCACGCGTTCGAGCTCGACCGTCATGGCGTCGACGGTTTGGTTGTTGCCGACCTCGGTCAGCGGCAATTCGAACGAGTGACGTTTGCCGGGCAACAGAGATTGGATGGTTCCGCGAAGCGATTCGATCCGGGTCGGGCTTTCGGTGGGAAGTTCCAGTGGCAGATAGAATTCGCTGAATGCCAATTCGCTGTTGGCGGCGATGTCGATGGTATTTTCGGTCGTTTGTGGTTTCAGCGATTGGCCGTCATCAAGTTTGCCGGATAGTTGTGCGACGGGGATGGTCAACCCGATCGGCGTCAGTCCCGGTTGCCAGGTGATTTCCATGGACAGGTTCAATCCGCTTTGCCCGGGTTGGTTGAAGACGCGGCGGGCGCTGACAGCCGTCGGCTCGATGCGATACACACCGCTGTAGGCCGCCGAATCGACCCGCGATTGCCGGGTCTCCTGACGCGGAACGAGTTGCAGGGTTTCGCGGTCGCCGCCGTAGTGGTTGATGTCCAAATTGGTTTGGTCCAACACTAGATCGACGGCATGCCAGAACGAGAGCGGTGCGTTGGACGATTGAATGGGCAGCGACTCGTCGGCGGAGTGTTCGAATTCGATTTCGCTTTCACGGCTGATCACTTCCAATGCCTCGCCAAGCGTCGTGGCATCGCCCAAGCGGATTCGAATCGCCTTGGACTGTGTTTCCGCTTTCAACGTCATCAGTGCGGCTTTGACGCGTGAGAGTCGTTCGCTCGCTTCGATCGAAAACTCGGGGCGCGATTCGGGCAGATACGGCAACGCATCGGCACCGGCCTCGATCAACGCTTTTTCGGCGGCACTTCGATCACTCGCCTTGCGGGCGTCCAACTGATCGACCCATTCCAGCACGTCGGTCTTGGAAACCGGTGGCGTGTCGTCGCGGGGTTTGGCCTGTTGGCCGACGGCGTTCGGTCCGGCAATCAAACCGATTAGGAACGCTGCGATCAGCAGGGTTGTGCCGCGGCGACGGGGCGTCGTCCGCAGAATCGTTTCGACCGTTCGATTCATCTCGTCTCCACAAATGCATCCGATCACGAATGAACAAGTTTTTGAGCTAGGTTTGGATTGCACCATGTTACCAGAGCTTCCCGCGAGGTTACGCCGACCCGGTGAATTCGGCAACGAAAACGGTTGGATTTGCCGTTTTTGAACACCGGTTGGCGACCTCCGGAACCGGCGGGACGCTTGTCATCACCTGCCCCACACCCGCTTGAGTCACGCAACCAAGATGAATCAAACCATCACGCGCCGTGAAGTCTCCTCCTTGTCCTTCCTTTCGCCCCCCTCGGCAATTCATTCGCGAAGCTCGGCAATTCGTTCGCGAAGCTCGGTGAAACGGTTCGTCTCCCTGACGCTTGTGCAGGTGCTGATTGCCGGCGGGATGTTGTCGGCCGGCCGATGCGGGGCCGCGGCACCGGCGTTGATCGAATTCACAATGGGCAGCAATTCGCTGCTCGGGATCCCGATCATGGACTTCCCATCGGAGCTGATCGTGTTGGCCCGCGACGGGCAGTTGCACACGTTGACGGGCAAAGCGAAAGAAAACATACGCACGTTGGAGGCGTCGTATCAGCCTGCGACGACGATGGAGATGAAGGTTGATCTTCAAAAGGAATTCGGCCGCGACTTTGAAGTCATCAGTACGCAGCATTTTCTGGTGGTCCAGCCGCGGGGGCGCGGTGAACGTTGGCCGCAGCTGTTCGAGCGCTCGCACCGTGCCTTCGTCGCCTACATGTCGCGACGCGGCGTTCAGATCCGCCGGGGACGATTTCCGATGGTGGCCGTCGTGATGCCCGATTCGGCGGCCATGTATGCCGAATTGCAGCGGATGAACGTGGACGTCAAACGTGTCGCCGGCATTTATGCCCGAGAGAGCAACCGCGTGATCACGCACGACGGCGGGCATTTGCGATTCATCGCCGATACCGTCCGGCACGAGGCCGCCCACCAGTCCGCCTACAACTACAACGTGCACAGCCGAGTCGTGATCACGCCCCGCTGGGTGACCGAAGGCGTCGGGCAGATGTTTGAACCCGAAGCGATGGTGCGGGGCCAGTCCGGGCTGCACACCCGAGACCGTGTCAATCAATCCAGTCTGGAGCAACTCAGAACCCGCTATGACGGCGGTCGTTCACCGGAGTTTGCCGATGCGGTCCGCGATCTGGTCGGGGCCAACGAGATGTTCAACAACCCCGCGACGACCGCTGACGCCTATGCCGTTGCCTGGGCGATGATGTTCTATTTGGCTGAGCGTGAACCGGAACGATTTACGGCGGTGCTTTCGGGAACCGCATCCCGGGGGACCTACCAGCCGTACGACCGATTCGCCCGTCTGAATGACTTTGAGCGTTGGGTGGGAACGGACATCGATCAATTTGCGAAAAAAGTGTCCTGGTTTCTCAAGTCACTTTAGCCAGGATGTTTCAAAACAATGGCCGAGGGCGTAAACTAGCGGGTTAGGTCGCAGTCCGCGTCCGCCCTGAAACCGCCCGCCTGGGACTCTGCACTGATGATGACGCCGCGATATCTGGTCCCTTTCGACACGCGTCACGCGGTCCACAGGTTCACGGATGTCTTGATCATCGGCGGCGGGCTTGCCGGACTACGCGCGGCCAACGCCGTCGATTCTCACCTGCGGGTCTTGGTGGTCACCAAAGATGTACTGCGAGAATCCAACAGCACCTACGCCCAGGGCGGGATCGCCGGTGTGCTGGATCCCGAAGATCGCTTTGAAAATCATATCCGCGACACCCTGGTCGCCGGTGCAAACCTGTGCGACGTCGACGTCGTCAACATGGTCATCCGCGAGGGGCCGGGACGGATCGAAGAGCTGGTCCGCTGGGGCACGCAATTCGATCTGGAAGAAGGCGTGTTGGAACTCGGTCGCGAGGGCGGTCATTCTCATGAACGCATCGTTCACGCCCAAGGAGACGCGACCGGCGCGGAGATCATGCGCGCGGTGATCCAGCGGACGCGGTCCCTGAAAAACGTCCGCATCCTGGAAAATACCTTCACCATCGACTTGCTCACGCACGGCGGACAATGCCGCGGCGCGATTGTTTCCCAAGACGGCGGGCCACCGATGATGGTCTGGGCCAAGGAAACCATCTTGTGCACCGGTGGTGCCGGACAGATTTTTCGCGAATCGACCAACCCCGCCGTGGCGACCGCCGATGGTTCGTCGTTGGCCTATCGCGCCGGCGTTCAACTGAGCGACATGGAATTCATGCAGTTCCACCCCACGGTGTTGTACATCGCCGGTTCCTCGCGGTCGTTGATCACCGAAGCGATCCGCGGCGAAGGCGCCCATCTGGTGGATTCCGACGGGCACCGATTCATGCCGGACTATGACGAGCGGGCGGAGTTGGCGCCCCGAGACATCGTCAGCCAATCGATCATTCGGCAAATGCAGGCGACGTCACATCCCTGTGTTTACTTGGACCTTTCCCATCTCGATGCCAAGCATGTCGTGGCGCGGTTTCCGGGGATCGCCGAACTCTGTGCCAAGTTCGGACTGGATCTCGCCAGCGATCGCATTCCGGTTCGGCCGGGGGCGCACTACATGCTCGGCGGTGTGACGGTCGATCGCCAGGGACGCACCAGTCTGCCGGGGCTCTGGGCAGCCGGTGAAGTGACCAGCAGCGGCTTGCACGGCGCGAATCGACTGGCCAGCAACAGTCTGCTCGAAGGGCTGGTCTATGGAGCGGCCGCCGGCGGCGCCGCGTCTCGGTCGGCCAGCGAAGGAGATCATGAAATGCGGGCGATGCAGATTCGTCAGTCCGCGACGTTGCCCACCGAGTCGTTCGACATCGATGATGTTCGCATCTCGCTGAAGAGTTTGATGGGGCGATTGGTCGGAGTCGAACGCGATGCCGAAGGTTTGCAAAAAGCCGCTGACACGATCCGTTCCTACGCCGCGTACGCGATGAATCATCAATTCGAAGATGAAGCCGGCTGGGAATTGCAAAACCTGTTGACCACCGCCGCAATCATGGTCTCGTCGGCCATGGTGCGAACCGAATCGCGGGGCGTTCATTTTCGAAGCGACCACCCCGCGCAGAACGATGAACAATGGCGCCGCCATCTGACCGTCCAGATCAACGTCGACGGCGGTTACCCCCAACGCGGCGCCTTGCTCGAGCCGGAGCCGGTGACGAACAGTCGCTGAAGGTGGGTAGGAAGATTTTGGGGTAGGAAGATTGGCGAATTCGAAGGGATGGTGCATTGCATCATTTTCTTACCCTCGAAATCTTCTTACCTGTTATTCGCAACGGCTAAGCAAGCGAGGGGGGCGAACGCGTACGCGAATCAGCTGAAGTCAGTTGTGTTTTCTTTCCTGCCCATCCGCTGCGTTTTCGGCGAGGGGCGATCACAGAATCGATTCGGCAGAGATCGAGCGATGATTGGATTCGCGATGTTGCGCGAGCGAGGCAGGCCTCCGGGACCGGTGTAAGACTCTGCTCTGGACCGAGTAATAGACTGTGGTAACTGATTCCACATACGTACTCGTTTCCATAGGCAACACCAACTGATGTCCCATTCGCCGAACTTGATGCAACCGTTTGACCTGCGCGGCCTGTCGCTGGCCAATCGCGTGGTGCTCGCACCGATGACCCGAGCCCGGTCGGGCGGCGACCGTGTCCCCAACGCTTTGATGGCCGAATACTATCGGCAGCGCGCCAGCGCGGGGCTGGTGATCACCGAAGCGACGGTGGTTTCGCAGCAGGGCATTGGATGGGTGGATTCGCCGGGAATCTACACCGATGAAATGACCGAAGGCTGGCGATCGGTAACGGAGAGCGTGCATGACGCGGGCGGTAAGATTTTCATGCAACTGTGGCACTGTGGCCGCGCCTCGCACAGTAGCTTCCACGAGGGCGAGCCGCCGGTGGCACCTTCGGCCATCAAGATCGACGGCGATACCATCCACACGCCGCGGGGGAAAGAACCCTACGAGGTCCCGCGGGCGTTGACGACCGAAGAGATTCCCGGCATCGTTGCCGACTATCGCGCCGCCGCGGAACGGGCCGAACAAGCGGGATTTGATGGCGTCGAAGTGCACTCGGCCAACGGTTATCTACTCGATACGTTCCTGCAATCCAAGACAAATCATCGTGACGATCCGTACGGTGGCAGCATCGAGAATCGGTATCGGATTCTCGGTGAAGTCGTCGACGCGGTTTCCGAAGTAGTTGGCTCGCAACGTGTCGGCGTCCGCTTGTCGCCCAACGGGGCGTTCAATGATATGGGTTCGCCGGACTATCGTCAGCAGTTCACGTTCGTCGCCCAACGTCTTGATCGGTTGGATCTGGCCTACCTGCACGTCATGGACGGGTTGGCATTCGGGTTCCATGAGCTCGGCGACCCGATGACGCTGGCCGAGTTCCGCAACGTGTTTCGTGGACCGCTGATGGGAAACTGCGGGTACACCCGAGTGACCGCCGAGCAAGCGATTGCATCGGGCGCCGCAGACCTGATCTCGTTCGGTCGGCCGTACCTCAGCAACCCGGACTTGGTGCGCCGCTTTGATGAAGGATTGGAGTTGGCTCCCGAGGCGGACATGGGCGATTGGTACCAGCCCAACGGCAAGAAAGGTTACACCGATTTTCCGTCCTATCAGACGGTTTGATCAGTTCTCGCTGACGCAACGGCGAAGGCTTACAGCGTCATCGTGACCGTGGTCGGGCCGCCGGGGGCGGATTCGACCGACACGGTTTTTCCAACCAGTCGGGCACGCCCTTTCATGGAGCGAATTCCGAACCGGTTCGGATCGATGGCGGCCGGGTCGAAGCCGGTTCCGTCGTCGACGATCACCAACCGATCGGGTTGGCAGTGGATCGAAATCGTTTTTGCGTTGCCGTGCCGGGTGGCGTTCCTCAACGCTTCGATCAAAACGCGATAGGCGGTGGTCGCCTGATCGCGGTTCCAGTTCGAATCGCAGACCGGGCTCGCCGGGTCGACGTCCCAATCGACTTGGCAATCCGAGCCACCGATTCGGTTGGCGGTGTCTTTCGCCGCAGCCAACCAGGACAACTGATCCAGTTCGGGCGGATAGATCTGAGTCAGCAGATTTCGCGCCAGGCTCAAGGCTTGCTGGAGCCACTCGTCGGATTTGGCGATGCGATCCAAAAGTGGCGCCAGCTCGCCGGCCGGACCATCGGCTGAACGCAACGCGGCCTGCAGATTTGCCGATGCGGCAAACATCAACGGGATCAACAGGTCATGCACGTCATGACCGATCTGCGAGCGTTCCAGATCGATGATTTGGGCGGCGGTCAGTTCGGAGGATGGCGATTGAGGATCTTCCGCGTCACCGTTTCCCGTCACGCCGGAGGGGCTCAACCGAACCAACCTTTCTTTTCAAAGCTGGCGATCGCCTTGTCTTCGCTGCCCTGAATGTCAAACAGTTTGTTCAACTTCGTGATTTTAAAGACTTCCAAGACGTTGGGCGAGACTTCACAGAACTTCAGTGCAACGCCCTGGGCTTTGCATCCTTTGTTCAACATCACCAACTTGGTGATCATCGCCGACGACATGAACGAGACGCCACGAAAGTTCAGCAACAACTTTTTGTGGATTGCCTGGGGAACGGCGTCTTGCAGCTCACGGCCGACTTGCTCGATCCGTTGGCTGTCGAGAATCTTGCTGTCCATGAATCCGACAACCAAGATTTCGCCGTTATTTTCCGTTGTGGTGGCGGACATTGCGAGTGGTTCTGAGAGGGGAGTGACAAGCGGAAGCGGGATGGGCTGTCGCGAAAACTCGCCCCATCCAGCCGCTGTAGATTAGCAGCGTTGGGCGCCGGTCGCAATTCTCCGGCCGCCAAACGGGATCGGAGAGGCCAAAATTAGTGGGCGGACTTTCGGAACACACCCGTGGCGTTGACCATCACGGTGTTGACGGCTGGGTTGTATTGCGCCATTCCGGTGACGTAAACGATGTCTCCCTTCTCTAAGGCCAGCATTTGGCGGGCATCGCCTTCCAAAATGCCGCCCTCGGGCCCCTTGAACTGGACGATCGCCCGCGGGGCGTTTTCCAGCTTGCGCTTGCAAAATGGGCAATTGTCGGCGTGCTCGGGATCACCTTCACCGTGTCCTTCGTCGGGCAGCTGGGAGATCATGAACGCCAATTGTTCCGGCTGGAACGGATCGGCCGCACCGGCGTCGATCCGGCCGCCCAAGACGACGGAGATCTCGTCCGTCCCGGCTTCTTTGATTGCCGTCGGCGTCACGATTTCGCCTTCAGGCATCTCGGTCAAGACGAGCGATCCGTCTTGCATGGCTGTCGGCCCGAGGCTGGCCGGTGACGCGTTTTCGAAGCTCGTCTCGGAGCTGTCACCACAGCCGACGAGTGTCCAACAGGTTAGCAGCAGCGCGGCGCTGTAGAGGAATCTGGACATCATTTCGCGTCCTTTTTCAGCGTTTCAATTGCTTCATCGATCGACTTGCTGACGTCGTCGTATTTCTTGCCCTTCGCTTTGCTCTCTTCGCTGCCATGCAGACCTTGATCGACCGCGGTGAAATCGTCCAACAGCGATTCGACAGCCGCCGCCGCCGCCGTTTTCTGTGCGGAGTCGTCCATGGTTTGGATGAAGTTCTCGGTCGCGATCAGGACTTCGCCGATGTGGTGCAGTGGATCGTGAGCGGCATCGGCGTCGCCGGCGGCAAATCCGTCGCGGATCGTATCGCGCAGTGATTCGATCTCTTTGATCGCTTCGGACAGCGACTGAAAATCGTGGTTGTGCTCTTCCGCATGGGCGTCGTCATGGTCGTGCCCTTCGTGGTCGTCATGGTCGTGATCGCCGTGCTCGTCATGGTCATGGCCGTCGTGGTCATGTTCGCCATCGTCATGGCTGTGGTCGTGATCCGAATCGGACGCCTCCGTCACCGTCGTGGTCGATTTGTCTTGGCACCCCGGCAGGGCTGCAAAGCAAAACGCGGCGAGAAATCCAAGGGTAAGCGAGAACGATTTGGACGTCATCGAATTGGTATCCAGAGAGTGTAGTGGGGGGAAAGGCCGGCGACGGTGCTACGCCCGCGGTCAGGAGGCCAATAGATTATCACGTTCTACGTCGATTTGGCCAATCGGTTCGCCGGGCGGGATAAGTCGGGGGGGCAAAACGATGGGTGTGAGTTGCGTCGGTGACGCTGTGTGTAACGTCCGGCATGCACAGCATGCCCTACGCAGTAACGTCCGGCATGCACAGCATGCCGGACGCAGATCCTCCGTCTCGCCTATTTGCGGCTATTTCGCCGGCGGTCGGATTCTTTGAGCAGGACCTTACGCAAACGGATGCTTTCCGGGGTGACTTCGACCAACTCGTCGTCTTCGATGTATTCCAGCGCCGCTTCCAGCGACATGTCGCGTGGCGGTTTCAGGATGACGTTTTCGTCGCTTCCCGACGCCCGCATGTTGGTCAGTTTTTTCTCGCGACAGGGGTTCACGTTCATGTCGTTGTCGCGTGCGTTTTCGCCCACGATCATGCCTTCGTACGTTTCCACGCCGGGGCCGACGAACAGGTCACTGCGGTCCTGCAGGGCGAACAGAGCAAACGGCATCGTTTTCCCGGAAACCATCGAGATCAAAACGCCGTTGGCGCGGCGGGGGACTTCGGGTTCGACCGGGCGATAGCTATCGAATCGGTGGTGAATCTGTGCGGTGCCACGCGTCGCATTGAGCAGCCGGGTTCGCAATCCGATCAGCCCGCGGGAGGGGATCGTGAATCGGAGCAAGCTGTAATCGCCGCGTTGTTTCATTTCCTCCAACGTCCCACGGCGCAGCCCGACCAGTTCCATCACCGGGCCCATCGCCTCGGTGGGCACTTCGACCCGCAGCGATTCGAACGGTTCGTGGGGTTTTCCTTCGATCTCGCGATTGATGACGCGTGGTTTCCCGACACTCAGTTCGAATCCTTCACGCCGCATTGTTTCGATCAAGATGGCCAAATGGAGCACGCCACGCCCCTTGACCGCATAGGACTCGGTCCCGGGGATCAATTCGACGCGGAGGGCGACGTTGCGTTCGAGTTCTTTTTCCAGACGTGCCTTGATCTGCCGCGTGGTGACGTATTTGCCCTCCCGGCCCGCCATCGGAGACGAATTGACGGCGAACACCATTTCGAGGGTGGGTTCGTCGACGGCCGGCCGATCGAACGGGTTATTGGCGTCGACTGCGGAAACCGTGTCGCCGATTTCGACGTTGTCAAAGCCTTCGATCGCCACGATATCACCCGCACTGGCAACTTCGGTTTTCGCCCGGCCCAGATTGTTGAACACGTACAGCCCCGCAATCTTCTGTTTGACCGGCCCTCCTTTCTGGTGCAGGTCAATCGTCTGGCCGGCGCGAATCTGGCCCGATTGGATCCTTCCAACGGCGATTCTTCCGACGTACTCACTCCAATCCAGCGTCGTGACCAGCATCCGTAGCGGGGCTTCGGCGTCGATTTCCGGCCCCGGCAAATGATCGACCAACAGATCCAGCAGCGGCCGCATGTCATTGTTGGGCTGGTCAGGATCGGTGGTCGCGAATCCCTCTCTGGCGCTGGCGTAGACGTAGGCGACCGAATCGAGTTGGTGCTCACCACCGAGGTCGGCCAACAATTCGAGTGCCTCGTCGAGCGCCTCGTGCGATCGCGCATCGGGGCGGTCGATCTTGTTGACCACGATGATCGGCTTGACCCCCGCCGCCAGTGCTTTTTCCAAGACATATCGCGTCTGCGGCATCGGGCCTTCGGCTGCGTCGACCAAAACCAGGCAGCCGTCGGCCATCGTCATCACGCGTTCGACTTCACCGCCAAAATCGGCGTGCCCCGGCGTGTCGATCAGATTGATCTTCACGTCGCGGTAGGGAATCGCGATGTTCTTGGAAAGAATCGTGATCCCACGTTCTCGCTCCAAGTCGTTCGAATCCAGGATGCAGTCGCCCTTGAGTTCCGCGTCGCGGAACTGACCGCTTTGCCGCAGCAAGCAATCAACCAGCGTGGTCTTTCCGTGGTCAACGTGGGCGATGATGACAACGTTTCGAATATCGGTGCGGCGATCAGCCAAAGTGGAGTTGGTCACAAAAAACGCTTGCAGGGTAGTGGAGAGGCTTCGAAGGGACTCAGCGGGCCGTTGACGCGGCACCGAGGTGGGGAGGGGGTGCCGTGTCGTTTCGCAACGAAAATCGGTAAGAAATGAGGATTCGCGCCAACCGTTTGAGTCACAGAAACGAAAAGGAAGTTTCCTCGTCGGATAGATAGTGAATACGCTTGGGCGATTTCTCGCTAGACCTTTCCTGCCGTGCGGGTGACAGCTTCGCTAGCCGCCCGCACAGGCGTTCCGTTGGCCCTAAGGGTTTTGCGAGCCTCCGTCTCTGGTCTGCCGATCGGTGTACCGTTGCGAGTTATTGTCAGCTATGTAATATTCCCTGGCCAAGGAACTTGCCGTTTTCGTTTGCCCACCGACGTGGGCATTTGCTCGCTGCTCGCTTGTGAAAAAAATCACAAAGTGCCCCGTGTCTGCTTGATCCTCCGACGCCGGGTTGCGTCCCCGCGTTTGTTTTCGTTCCCGCGTTCAGTCCCGCGTTCAACCGTTTTTCGAAGCCTATGATCACGATCAAAGAAGGATTGGATCTTCCGATCCTCGGCACGCCCGCTCAGCACATCGAAGTCGCCAAGCCGGTCACGCGAGTGGCGTTGGTCGGGGACGATTACATCGGCATGAAGCCCACGATGTTGGTGGCCCCGGGCGACAAGGTGAAATTGGGTCAGCCGTTGTTTACCGACAAGAAAACCGAAGGCGTGACGTACACCTCGCCGGCGGCGGGAACGGTTGCGGACGTGATTCGCGGTGAAAAGCGAAAGTTTGAGGCTGTGGTCATCGACGTCGATCCTTCGCCGGGCGAATCGGACAGCGTCAGCTTTGACGTCGGCGACGTCAACGCGATGGATGCGGCGGCCTTGACGGAGTTGCTGGTCACCAGCGGGCTGTGGACGGCGTTGCGGACGCGACCGTTTGGCAAGGTCCCCGCCCCGGGCACGAAACCGAGTTCGATTTTCGTCCAGGCGATCGACACCAACCCGCTCGCGGCCTGCCCGGCCACGGCGATGGCCGACCGTAAGGATCAATTCATTCTGGGGCTCACTGCGATCACGAAGCTGACCGACGGCACGGTCCACGTCTGCAAGGCTCCCGGGTCGGCGATCCCCGGCGGCGCGGTCGATGGCGTCACGGTCACCGAATTCGGCGGTCCCCATCCGGCCGGCTTGGTCGGAACCCATATCCACGAACTCGATCCGGTCGGTCCGACCAAGAAGGTGTGGTACTTGGGTTATCAAGACGTGATGGCGATCGGTGCCCTGCTGACGACTGGCAAGTTGGATGTGCGACGGGTGATTTCGCTCGCCGGCCCTGTGATCGGCAAACCGCGTCTGTTGGAAACCCGCATCGGGGCCGACATCAGCCAGTTGGTCGACGGCGAGTACGATGCCGAGATGAAAGTCCGCCAGATTTCCGGGTCGGTACTTTGCGGCCGCACCGCCAATCCTCCGCACAACTTTCTGGGACGCTATCACACGCAGATTTCGGTGATTCAAGAAGGCGACGAGCGAGAGTTTCTCGGCTGGCAAAAACCGGGCTTTGACAAGTTCAGCACGACGCGGGTGTTCGCTTCGACGATGTTGCCGAACCAGAAGTTTGCCTTCACGACCAGCACCGGCGGCAGCGAGCGTGCGATGGTTCCCTTGGGGACTTACGAGAAAGTGATGCCGCTGGATATCTTGCCGACGCAATTGCTCCGCGCGTTGATCGTCCGCGACACCGACCAGGCGCAACAATTGGGCGCTCTGGAGCTGGAAGAAGAAGACTTGGCGTTATGCACCTTCGTCTGTCCCGGAAAATATGAATATGGCTCGTTGCTTCGCGAGAACTTGACCACGATCGAGCGCGAAGGCTGATCCGAACCGTTCACAGACACCTAGCGGACGCGGCGGGGAGCTGCCGAGCCGTTCCATTTACTCAGAAAAAACCGTTATTGGGCAAGACTGACCAATGAAAGCACTCCGCGCTGCTCTGGACAAAGTCCATCCGCTGTTTGACAAGGGCGGACCGCTGCAGATCGCGTATCCGGTGTACGAATCGATTGACACGTTTCTGTACACGCCGGGCGAAATCACTCACGGGCAAACGCACGTGCGTGACAATATCGATCTGAAGCGAATGATGATCACCGTTGTGATGGCTCTCGTGCCAGCGACGCTGTTTGGAATGTGGAACGTCGGCTACCAGGCGAACACCACCATCCAGCGTGTCGCAGAGGCTGGTGAGAAGTACGTTGGTGATTGGCATTACACGATTCACAACGCCATGGGTTTCACCAATGACCCGGGCAGCATTGCCGATTGCATGGTACTCGGGGCGATCTTTTTCATCCCGATCTACTTCGTTTGCATGTTCGTCGGCGGTCACATCGAAATGGTCTTCAGTGTCCTTCGCGGGCACGAGATCAACGAAGGCTTCCTCGTCACGGGGTTGCTCTTTCCGCTCACCCTGCCGGCCTCGATTCCCCTCTGGCAAGTGGCCGTCGGGATCGCGTTCGGCGTAATCGTTGCCAAGGAGGTGTTCGGGGGAACCGGACGAAACTTCTTGAACGTGGCCCTGACCAGCCGAGCGTTCCTGTACTTTGCGCACGCCGGCCAGATCAGCGGTGACAAAGTTTGGACGGCGGTCGACGGTTTCAGCGGCGCGACCGCCCTGGGGCAGATGGCCGTTGCGACGCCCGATCCGGGCGGCGAAACCAACGCCGCCCTGGCCTCGCTTGAATCGGTCAATTATTCACTCGGTGCGGCCGATCCGGTGACCTGGACGGAGCCGATCACCTGGACCAGTGCGTTCCTGGGAACGGTTCAGGGATGTGTGGGCGAAACGAGTGTGTTGATGTGCTTGATCGGTGCGGCGATTCTGATCGGGACCGGGATCGGCTCCTGGAAGATCATGGCCGGTGTGCTGGGCGGTGTTGCCGCGACGTCGTTGCTGCTCAACGGTGTCACCACGGGCAGCAACCCGATGATGAGCGTTCCCTTCTACTGGCACTTTGTCGTCGGTGGTCTGGCGTTTGGTCTGGTGTTCATGGCCACGGACCCTGTCAGTGCTTCGATGACGGAGAAGGGCAAGTGGATCTACGGCGGGCTGATCGGTTTCATGACTGTTTTGATTCGATGCATTAACCCGGCGTTCCCCGAAGGCATCATGTTGGCCATTTTGTTCGGCAACGTGTTCGCGCCGCTGATCGATTACTTCGTTGTTTCCGCAAACGTTCGCCGGAGGATGGCACGCTATGTCACAACGTGATTCAACTGTTAACACCCTGCTCACGGCGACCATCCTGTGCGTCGTCTGCTCGCTGGTCGTCAGCGTTGCCGCTGTCGGACTCAAGGGCAAGCAGGAAGAAAATAAGATGCTCGACCGCCAGAAGAACATTCTGGATGCTGCGGGACTGTCGATCGGCGAATTCGGCAAACCGGCCAGTGAGCTTTCCAAGGCGCAAATCGAAGAGCTGTACGCCTGGGTCAGCGAAGAATTGGTCGACTTGGAAACCGGCGAGATCGTCGAGGGCATGGATCCGGCCGACTACGACCCGCGTGAAGCGGCCGACAAGGTCGACGCGAGCATCGAGATCGGCGAAGTGCCGTACGATCCGGGTGTCGGTCGTCGCGAAAAAGTGGCCAAAGTCTACTTCGTCACCAAGCCCGGAACCGATGGCTTTCAGCAAGTCGTGTTGCCGGTTTACGGCAAGGGCCTGTGGTCGACGCTTTACGGATACCTGGCACTCAAGGGCGACCTGGAAACGATCCAAGGGTTGACGTTTTACGAACACGCCGAGACACCCGGATTGGGTGGCGAAGTCGACAACCCGGCGTGGAAAGCGCAGTGGGAAGACCAGAAACTGTATGACGAAAACGGTGAGCCCGCTGCCGTGGTCTACAAAGGCTCCGCTCCTCCAGGAAACCCTTACGCGGTCGATGGATTGTCCGGAGCAACCATTACCAGCCGGGGCGTGACGAACCTGTTGCGTTACTGGGCCAGCGAGGATGGATACGGACCATTCTTGTCACAACTGAAGAACGGCAAGTCGAAGACATCGGGGTCCTGAGAGATGGCTGAAAAAACTGCAAAATCTGTGATCGTCGATCCACTGGTCGACAACAACCCGATCGCCTTGCAGATCCTCGGGATCTGTAGCGCGTTGGCGGTGACGACCAAGATGGAAACATCGATCGTGATGGCCGTTGCCGTGATCGCCGTGACGGCGTTCAGCAACCTGGCCGTCAGTGCGATCCGCTCCTACATCCCCAGCAGCATCCGGATCATCGTTCAGATGACCGTGATCGCGTCGCTGGTGATCGTCGTCGACCAATTCCTGAAAGCTTACTTCTTCGACATCAGCAAGCAGCTTTCGGTGTTCGTCGGTTTGATCATCACCAACTGTATCGTGATGGGTCGCGCCGAAGGCTTTGCGATGAAGAACGGCCCCTGGCTGAGCTTCTGGGACGGGATCGGCAACGGACTCGGCTACGGCCTGGTGTTGTTGTTCGTCGCGTTCTTCCGCGAACTGTTCGGCAGCGGAACCTTGATGGGCTATGTCATCCTGCCGCTGGACCGCAACGGCGGTTGGTACAACCCCAACAACTTGATGCTGTTGCCACCGAGTGCGTTTTTCTTGATCGGCTTCCTGATTTGGTTGATCCGAGCATACAAACCGGAACAAATCGAAGAGTCCTGAGGATAGAACCATGTCAGAAATCATAGAAACCCATCTCAGCATCTTGCTGAAAGCCGTCTTCGTCGAAAACCTCGCGTTGGCATTTTTCCTCGGGATGTGCACGTTCCTTGCGATCAGCAAGAACGTCAAAACGGCCATCGGGCTGGGCATCGCCGTGATTGTGATCGAAGCGATCACGGTGCCGGCCAACCAGTTCATTTACGCCTGGTTCCTCAAGAAAGGGGCTTTGACGTGGGCGGAGGGATTGCTTCCCGTTTCGCCCGGTTACTTCGCGACCGTCGACCTGACCTTCCTCGGGTTTATCAGCTACATCGGCGTGATCGCCGCCATGGTTCAGATCCTGGAAATGTTCTTGGACAAGTTTTTCCCCGCGCTTTACAACACGCTGGGGATCTTCCTTCCGCTGATCACGGTGAACTGTGCCATCCTGGGTGCGTCGCTGTTCATGCAAGAACGTAACTACTCGTTCGCCGAGTCGTGCACCTACGGCTTGGGCTGCGGGATCGGTTGGGCGCTCGCCATCGCGGCGCTTGCCGGCATTCGGGAAAAGATGAAATACAGTGATGTCCCCCCGCCGCTTCGCGGTTTAGGAATCACGTTCATCACGGTCGGGCTGATGGCGCTCGCATTCATGTCGTTTAGCGGAATCCAGCTGTAACGCGGCTGTTGTACGTTCAGCGAAAGCAACTTTGACCAGACGATACTCAGAAACCTCAAATCAAATCGATCCGATATGGGCACCGTAATCCTTGGCATCGCAATGTTCACCCTGGTCGTGGTGGCGTTGGTGGTCTTGATCCTAGGCGCGAAAGCGCAACTTGTTGCGTCAGGCCCCGTGAAGATCATGATCAATGACCAAAAAGAGATCGAGGTTCCCGCCGGCGGAAAGCTGTTGGGTGCCCTTGCCGATGCCGGCGTGTTCGTCTCCAGCGCCTGCGGCGGCGGCGGAACCTGTGCCCAGTGTAAGGTCAAGGTTCACGAAGGCGGCGGCGAAATTCTGGCCACCGAAAAAGACCACATCACGAAGAAAGCCGCTCGCGAAGGCGAACGCCTCTCTTGCCAAGTGGCCGTCAAGCAGGACATGAACGTCGAGGTTCCCGCCGAAGCGTTCGACACCAAGAAATGGGATTGCACAGTCCGTAGCAACCACAACGTGGCCACCTTCATCAAAGAGTTCGTGCTGGAACTGCCCGAAGGCGAGGACGTCAATTTCAAGGCCGGTGGTTACATCCAAATTGAATGTCCACCCCACGTGGCGAACTATAAAGACTTCGACATCGAAGAAGAGTACCACGAAGACTGGGACAAGTACGACATCTGGCGATTCGTATCGAAGGTCGATGAACCCGTGATCCGGGCGTATTCGATGGCGAACTATCCGGGCGAAAAAGGCATCATCATGCTGAACGTCCGCGTCGCCACCCCGCCGCCGAGGAACCCCGAACTGCCGCCGGGAAAAATGAGCAGCTGGATCTTCAGCCTCAAACCGGGTGACAAGGCCACCATCAGTGGTCCCTACGGAGAATTCTTCATCAAGGACAGCGACGCCGAGATGGTCTACATCGGCGGTGGTGCCGGAATGGCCCCACTGCGGAGTCATATCTTTGAATTGTTCAAACGGCAAAAGACGAACCGAAAGGTCAGCTACTGGTACGGCGGCCGAAGTCTGCGTGAACTGTTCTACATCGATCACTTCCGCGACATCGAAAAGGACTTCCCAAATTTCCAGTTCAACATCGCACTGTCCGATCCGTTGCCCGAAGACAATTGGGACGGCTACCAAGGCTTCATTCACCAGGTGTTGCTGGACAACTACCTGAGCAAGCACCCGGCGCCCGAAGACATCGAGTACTACATCTGTGGCCCGCCGATGATGAACCAGGCCGTGTTCCGCATGTTGGACGATTTGGGTGTCGAACCGGAAAACATCGCCTACGATGACTTCGGCGGCTGATCTTGATTGAGACGATGGAGTCGGCACGGTCCATTCCCCAACGATCGATAACAACCATGATGATCCAACAAACGCGACGAGCATTGCTGCTGGTCGCGTTTCTTTCGTTTCCCCTGGCAGAATTCAATACCACTCCGGCGGGCGCCCAGAACGAATCGGCTCCGCGAACGATTCGCGAGTACCGCGGCAAGACGATGGGCACGTCGTACATGGTCAAAGTCGCCGGTGCGGAGGGGGTGGACGACCAGACGCTGCGGTTCGCCATCGATGCCGAACTGCGACGTGTCAACGACCAAATGTCGACCTATTTGAAGTCGTCGGAGATCAGCAAATTCAATCGCTCGACCAGCACCGAGTGGTTTGATGTGAGCGTCGAATTCGCCGGTGTCGTCGCAGAAGCTCAATCGATCGCCGAGAAAACGGACGGCGCGTTTGACATCACGGTCGCGCCGCTGGTCAACGCGTGGAATTTTGGTCCCACGGAACGTTCGTCGGCGGTTCCCGACCCGGACACGATTTCAAAACTGATGGCGACGGTCGGCTACAAGAATCTGGAAGTTCGAACCGCTCCGCCGAGTCTGCGGAAACGGATCCCCGAATTGCAGATTGATCTCTCGTCGATCGCCAAGGGGCACGGTGTCGATCGAGTGGTCGACAAGTTGGCTGAGCTCGGAGCGGGGGATGTGTTTGTCGAAATCGGTGGCGAGGTGCGGACCAGCGGCGACAAGCCCGGCGGCGCCTGGAAGGTCGGTATCCAATTGCCCGATGCCGCCAAGGACACCGTGATGATCGCCCATCCGATGTTGCAGAACGAACCGGCTGGTAACGCGATGGCGACGTCGGGAGATTACCGCAACGTGTATGTCGTCGACGGCAAACGGTATTCGCACACCATCGATCCGCGGACCGGTTCACCCGTGGAACACGATCTCGCATCGGTGACCGTGATCGCCAAAAGCTGCATGCAGGCCGATGGCTGGGCGACCGCCCTGAATGTGCTGGGACCGGAGCCTGCCTTGGCGATCGCAACGCAAAACAACCTTCATGCATTGCTCGTCTCGCGCAGCGGGGCGAAGGAGTATCAAATGGTGGGCACCGGAATTTTGGCACAGTACGCCCAGGCGACGCCCGATACGGCGGAAACCACCAGTTGGTTGGCGGCACTGGTACCGATCGCCATCCTGACCTTCGGCGTGTTTTCGATTTTACTGTTCGCGATGGCGATCGGAGTCGTTTTCGGTCGGCGATCGATCAGCGGTTCCTGCGGCGGATTGGCGAACAAAACGAACGAAGACGGCAGCACCAGTTGCTCCCTGTGCAGCAATCCCTCCGACGCCTGCAAGGAACTGCGAGAAAAGATGGACTCCAGTCAATCGGATTCCAAACAGTCGGCGAGGTAGAGACAAGTGGCGTAAGCGTCCAGCTTGCGTTGCCGGAATCTCTCTTCCGTTTGCCGCTAGCGCAGCAGTTGCCACAACCGCTGGTCCAGTAACGATTCGGCGACCAGCATCGCGCCGCTGAAGTCCTGTTCACGCGTGTGCTCGTTGGGGATCGCAACGACGTTTGCGCCCGCCGCGCAGCCGTTGCCGCTGTCTTCGAGCACCAGCATCTGTTGCGGTTGAAGCTGGAATTTTTCGGCCGCGGTGAGGTACATCTCCGGGTGCGGTTTGCCTTGGCGGACGTCGTCGCCGGTCAACACAAAGGTGAGTGATTGCCGCCAGTGCAGTTCGGCGAAGATCACGTCCACCCATTTTCGGCGACTGCTGGTGGTCAACGCAAACGGAACGCCACTGTGTTGCAGCAGTTCGATCCACTCTTCCAATCCCGGCATCGGCCGCAGCAGTCCCGGTAACAGCTCGCCGTACAGCTGGTCCGATTCGGCCAGTAACTCTTCCGCGGAATCGTCCAGGGCGTGATAATCGATCATTTGCTGGACGGCTGCCGTACCGATCCGCCCCATCATCCGTGCCTGTAGGGCCGCACTGTAGCGGTGTCCGCGTCGTTGTAAAATCGTGTCGCCGACTTGCCAATAAATCCGTTCGGTATCGAACAGCAATCCGTCCATGTCCAGGGCGACTCCCGCCACCGCGGGAATCGGCTCGCTATCATCTCGCTGGGTGATCGGTTCAAATACTCGGTGTGGCGGCGTCGCCATTTCTGTCCCTTTTCGCTTTTGCGCAATTGCCGTGTCTGGATCGGTCGACCGAATTCTTACCAACTGGTCCATCGATGGAACAGGCCCGCTGACGCGTGGGATCAGCGAAGTCAGTACGTCGGGGTGGATCGACGAGGACGCGACGCATTGGTCGATCGAGCCATTCTTGCCGATCGAAACACAGACCTTGGTCGAGTACCTGAGCAATCGGGCGGAGAAAACCGCCGGACTGGATCCAGCCGGACGCGACGCCTTTCAATCCGCGGTCCAAAAGATCAGTGACCACGTGGCGGCGAAGACGTCACAGTACCACGCCCAATTTTCGGATCGGTACCACGCGGTGGATCCGGACAGCGATTGCAAAATTCCGATTGATCTGCAAAGCGAGCAGGTCGTCGATCACTCCCAGCGGCTGATGGAGTTGTGTGATCAGATCCTGGCCGATGCCGCCTACCAGAAGCTAAGCCAGGAGGACATCGAGAAATGCGTCGGGGTTTCGAGCCATTGGGGTGTCCCGATGAGTGCGAATTTCGGCCTCTTTCAACAACTGGCCGTTTATGCCCGCGGGGACATCATCGGGCGGCGATACAAACGACGTCTGCAGAACCTGTATCGCATGGAGATGGTCGATGTCGCCATCTACCAACGGCTCGTGGTGCTCTTTCAACTGGCCGAAGACCACGAGCGTGGCGAAATGCTCTCGGCCGGGCAGTTCCATTTGCGGATTTTTAAAAACATTCCCAAACAGGACGTGGACATGTTGTTGCCGGGCACGCAAGTTCGGCTCAGCAAACTGGATCGCGTCAAGGTGATCGCGCCCAGCCTGGGTGGATGGCTGTTGTCGCTGCAAAAGATCTCGCGGTTCGTGCTGGTCACCCTTGCGTTGGCCGCCTATTACTCCACCGCCCTGGTGATCGGTTTGATCCTCGCCGGGATCGGCTACTGTGTCAAAAGTTTTTTCAGCTACTTCCAAACCAAGAATCGCTATCTGTTGGATCTGACGCGGAACCTTTACTTTCAAAAGCTGGATACCAACGCCGGCGCCGCGTTTCAAATCATCCAACAAGCCGGCCGTCAATCGACCAACGAAGCCTCACTGGCGTACTACGCACTGGCGACAGAAGCCGAACCGATCAGCCGGCGAAGACTGAGACGCAAATGCGAGCGATTGATCCGTGAGGCGATTGAGGTCGAAATTGATTTCCGAGTCGACAGAGCGCTCGAAACACTGTTGCAACTCGGTCTGGTGACAGAAACGATCGATCAGAAGCTATGTCTTGTGACTGGGGCGGGCTCTGCAGGAGCGGAGGAAACGGGGCGGCAGAATGATGGGGTGGCAGAATGATGGGGGAGGCAGAATGATGGGGGCAAAACAATGGGGGCAAAACGATGAGGACAGAGTCATCGGGCAAACTCCTCAAGTCTCCCGCATACCATTATTCTGCCCCGTATCATTCTGCCACCCTCTCCCCATCGTCTTGCCCCCCATCGTTTTGCCCACTCGCCTCCGCTTCCCTACCCGCCAAATCCGATCGGCCGATTGGCATGCCGATGCCCTTTGGCAAGCGACTGTCGAGCTGACCCGCAATAGACGGCATTGAATTCGTACCGGTCGTCGTAGGCAGTCCAAGGTTGCAGGGAGTGGTAATGTGTTTGTCCGTGGGGTAATCCCAGGGCGTCGAAGCTGTCACCGGTGCTCGCAAACGTCTCCGCCGCGGTGCTGATTTCTTCGAACTCCACACGCACCTCTTCTTCCTGATCCAAACCCTGGAATTGCATCATCCAGTTGCCGCCCATGTCCGCGAAGACGGATGCGCTGACGATTTGATATCCGTCGGAATCGTAGAGCGTTGCCTGAATTCTCGCTCCCGGACGTGCGGTACCCGAAAAGATCGGGTCTGCGACAAGCCGTGGTATCTGCTGGCTGAGCAACCGATTGGGAATCACTGTGAATTCACTTTCGTATTGCCTGGCAACGTCAAACGGGTTGCTGAAGCTGTTGAAACCGTCAAATGTGAAGTAGGTCAGCGACGTGGGCGTCGGATCGTCAAAGCCGCCGGTGTCACCCGGTGCGTTGGGGTTGTTGCTGCCAGGATCGGCGCCTGAGTCCGACCAATCGGTCACACGTCGGATCGTTTGGTTGGATTGATTCAACACGGGGCGGCCCGCAGCGTCGACGGGCATGCCCGCCGCCATCGCCTGATTGACCAAGTGTACGTCGGCTTGACCGGATGTCGGTTTGACCTGTACCACCAGTTGCACCAAAACCTGCTCGCCCGGTGCGAGACGTCCGCTGCTGCCGTCAAACATGTTTTGTGATGGATTGTCAGCGTACCCGGGCTGGAGGTTCGGATCGACCGTCGCAGAACTTGCGACGATGGTGGGGGCGGAGACGACGGAGTCAAAGTTGTCTCCAAATTGGGATTTGACATCGTCGAGCAGTTCGATGTTTTCCAAGTAAACCGTGCCGGTGTTTTCGACCATGATTTGGATCGTCACCAGCGACGACATCCCGACCCGCTGCACGTGCGTGACGCGTTTGGCGACGCCGATTTCCACGAATTCCAGCGACACCGGATCGTCGGGGTCATTGTCGTCGTCGCTGTGGTCATCGGGGTTGGCCGGATCACCATCGACGTTGGTCGGATCGGTGGGGTCGTCCGACCGGTCCCAGACCATTTGGCCTGTCGCCGGATCTTTCGCCGTGATGACGGCTTGGGTTTCGAAATCGCCACTGGCGTCGTCGCGCACCGAATCCAGCCTGCGTTCCGGAGCATCGGGATCAACTTCGATCGTGAGCCGGATCACCAGGAACTGGCCGGATTCCAATCGGCCCGATTCGGCGGCGTCGATCAGCGACGTCCCGGTACCCTGCCCGGAGTATTCGGCATTCAATTTCGGAACGTCGCTGGCATCACCGTCCATCACGGACGGTGCCGAGACGATTCCGACGAAAGCGCGTCCCAAATGGTCTCGCAGGTCCTCCACCAACACCAGCTCCTCCAAGGGGGTCGAGCCGTTGTTTTCGATGCGAATTTGATAGGTCACGTCGTAGTTGCCCGACACCCCGCTAGCCGACGGGACGGGCGAGCCGATGATTTGTTTCGTCAGACCGAGCATTGGAATCCGGTGGATGTTTGGATCGTCAGGCTCGTTGTCGGCAATCGGATCCAGTTCGACATTCGTCGGACGATCCGGGTCATCACTCAAGTCGACTGCGGCCAAGCCAGAAACCTCCCCGAAAGCGCGCACCTGGGCTTGAGCGATCATGGAACCATTGTCGACCGAGATGCCTGGTGCATCCGGATCGACTTCTACCGTGAATCGAATCGTCACGGATTCGCCTTGCAGCACGCGATTGAAGACGCCGGCAGAGTTGTCCACGATGGAGGGATTGATCGAGGTCCCGTCGTAGGCGGTATTTAACGTCAGGGGACGGTCTGCCGTCGTGTGGATCACGGCCGGGGGGACCACTACACTGACGAATCCGTTGCCGAACAGGGTCGAGAAGTCTTCGTCGATCGCAATCTGTGTCAGTGGATCGTTGCCGGTGCTGGTGACCGTCAACTCGTAAGTGATGTCAACATTGCCGGTGGTTCCCGATGCCGCCGGTGTCGTTGCGATCGTCGACTGCGTGATCTCCACCAGCGGATGGATGATCGTCGATGTTTCGTGTGCCTGGGCCACGTAGTCGTCTTGACCGGCGTGGCCACCGTCGCCGTCGCGTTCGCTGTTGTTTCCGCTGTACAGCCCGTCCGGCAATGATGTCCATTGAACAACGGCATCATTCTGGAGCGTGTTGGTGATCGCGGCGTGGCTGTCGGTGATGCGGACGTCGTATCGGATCGTCGCGGTTTGTCCAACCGGCAACGAGTCCAACAGCAGCGCCACCGACCCCGAATCGGAACTGTCAAATTCGAGCGCCGCTCCCGTGACCGTCACACCCAGCAACTTCATTCCGGCGGGTAGTGTGTCCAAAAAAGAGAGGTCGTGGGCGGTCGCATTGCTGCCAGCGGTGTGGCTGATCGTCGTCGCGTAGCGGATCACCTGGTTTAAGGATGGCGTGTGATCGCTGACGGTGACGTCAAGACGGAGCTGAGGTTCGATGATCGTCACATCCGTGGCGCTGCTGACCGCCGTCGCAGCCGAGACGCCGCCACGAGTCCAAACGAACTGCACGTGATTACTGAGGGTCTGGGACTGTTGGTTGACCGGCGCATTGACGACTCGGGCCGTGTAGACAATCTCCATCGATTCGATCTCGGAATTGTCATCGTCGGGATTAATGATTTGTCCAAAATCGAACGTCAATTGCTGTCCGACGACAGATGCATGGTACGTGGCGGGGGGACCGATCGGAACGCCGTCGGCGGTGATGATGCTGGTCGCGCCGCCGCCACTGGTCACCGCAAGGCTGTCAACGGAGACGAATTCCAGTCCCGGGTCTAACGTGTCGATGATTCGCGCGTCGTCGATCGTCGACTCGGGAATCTGAACGCGGATCCGGTATTGGACCAGCTCTCCGATGACGGCTTCCGTCGTCGAGTTCCCGGCGTCGGTGATACTGGTTCCCACCAGTTCCTTGGTCGTCAACGGACGAATGATGTGCAGATCGGTCGCGCGGGTGGCTCGATAGTCGTTGACGCCCCCTTCCCCAGTGCGTTCGACTGCGGTGGCCTCGTCCATGCTGGTCCAGCGGGCGTCCGCATTGACGGTCAGCGTTTGTGCGGGGTTGACCGATTGGCTGACGACGCCGGTCACTCGAAGTGTCAACGTTTCGCCCTTGTGCAGATCAAATCCCGCCGGAGCGATGGTGGTGATGGTCTTGGTGCGCGGCGACAGGTCGAACAGCGACGACAGGTCGCCGGCGCTGGAATGAATCGCTGAAACCAACGAGACGTGCTGCAGCTCGATGGGCAGGTGTTCCGAAAGGATGACGTCAAACGCATCGGTGTCACTGGACGCGGTATGGCGAACGACCAAATCCAGCGTCACGCGATCGCCGGCGTCGACCTGGTGCGGCGAGGCCACGTAGACAAGTTCTAATTCCGGTTCGATCACGATGACATCGGCCACGGCGCTGGCGGTCGATCGGGTCACACCATTGAGGTCCCATGTCACCCTCGCCGCGTTGGACAGCACCGTCCCGGATGCTTCGCCTTGGTTGCCGGCGGTGTTGTCGGTGCGCACGGTGTAACGGATCGTGATGGTTTCCGGGGCGGCATCGTTGGGAGCGTTGGTCAGATTCCCAAAATCGAAACGAACCTGTTGTCCACTGATCTGCGGCGTGACCGGACCGGAACGATCTGTCACGATCGCCGAATCGACGGCCACCGCATCCAGACTTTCAAAGACCAGCCCAGGTTCCAGCGTGTCAACCACGACCGCGCGGTTCATGGTGGTTTCGGGAATCGTTACCACCAACTCATAGGTGGCCCGCTCGCCGATCACGGTTTCCGCCAGCCCGTTGTTGGTGTCGATGATACCGGTCGAGACGAGCGATTTGGAGATGGTCGGCGGAAACACGGTCAGCAACGCCGACGCGTTGTCGAAATGGTGGTTTACGCCGCCGGTGCCGGTTCGCTCGCCGCGAGCGCTGCCCGATCCACCGGGCAGATCGCTGCCGGTCGGGTTTCCGACGGTCCCCGATTCCGGCAAGCTGGTGTAGGTCAGTTGCGCCGGCGTGATCAGAGCTTCACCCGGCTGCACGGATCGTTCGAGCGTCGCGTCGAAGGTCACCGTCACGCGACCGCCGCTGGGGATCTGGTCCAACGCGATGTCGACGTGATTGCCGTTGGAGTGGTCGGTGGTGGTTCCGAATCCACCGCTGTTCTGGACTCGGATGGTGCCGGGGTGCAGGGTGTATTGGTCGGGCAATCGGCTCGTCAGCCGAGCTTCGAAGGCGTCCGAATTGCTTACGGTGGCGTCGTTGCTAAACGTGATCGTGAACGTCACCTTGTCGCCGGCGTCCGCGTCCGGTGGAGAGACACGGATCGTCAAGTCGTCGATCGTCGGTTCCACGACGCGCGTGTTGGCTTGATTGCTGGTTCGCAGGGTCTGTCGCCCGGGCTGCTCCGTCGGGTTGATCGACAGTTGAAAGTCATTTCGTAACAGCGTGTTCTTTTGTGCCGAGGGGTGATTGAGCACCAGGGCATTGAACTCGATCACGATGTATTCGGCATTCGCGTCGTTGTCTCGATTGACGAGCGTGCCGAGCTTGAACTGGGGATCGGTGCCGTTGTTGTAGGAATCGATATCAGTTCGCAGGCTGCTGGTTGAACCGACATTGACATCCGGCAATGCGAACGTCGGTGAAGTCACGGTGCTGCCGACCGAGTTTGCGGCATCGCCGAGACCGACCGGCAATGTTGCCGATCCGTTCGCCGAGGAAATGCCGGCGTCGGAAAGGAAGGCCAACGTGGCCGTGCCATCATCGAGGTACTGCATTCCGCTCCGCAGTCGATCGCGGATCACCAGATCCGGCAACGTACCTTCGGGGATTTCGACCACCATTTGATAGCGGACGACTTCGCCGATTGCGACTCGCTCGTTGCCACTGGTAAACCTGGTGTGCGCCTCACTGGTTGCCAGGATCGAATGGTGCGTCGCGACGTTTTGGACCGTGATCGTCGCATCGTCGGCGAGCGACCCCGCCGGCAAGCCGTCTGCATGATTCGCTCCGCCGTCGATCGCACCGTAGGCGATGATCTCGGCAGAGGTTTGGTAGGTCTGATTGATCTCCACGTCCTCACTGAGCTCAAGATCGTAGCTGATGATGATCACGCTGGATCCGCTGCTGCCCCCGTCGGTCTGTTTTCGGATCGCGCCCTCCGCGGCCGATGGGTCTGTGATCTCGATTCCGGTGGTAAATAGGTCGCCGGTGAAGTGCAGCGCCGTGCCATCGCCGCGATGGACTTGCAAATTCAGCCCCGACGCGGCGACCGCGTACTGCGGTAGCAGAGCGTCGACAATTGTTAAGTTGAAACCGTCGGCGCCGCCCGAGTTTTCGATCGCAATCGCGACCTTCACGCGATCCCCCGCATCGACGTCGCGAAGATTGGCATCGATCGGATGGGCGGCCAGATCAGCTCCGGTGATCCGACCGGTAAAGGGGATTGCCGTGTCCCCGGGCGACGCGAACGCCGTCGGCGCCGGCGTCGAAGTAAAACTGGGGCTGGTGCCATCGGTCGACACGATTCCCTTGGTGATCGTCATTTCGGGCGCCGCGGCAAGGTTTTGGGTGATCGTGTTCGACGAGCGGACTTCCGTTGTGGTCAATTGGTACGTCGCGATCGCCTGGTTGGTTAACAACAACCCGTCGTCAAATCGCATGTCTTGGGCGGTGACGGTGAACAGGATTTCGATGGTTTCCGCGTCACTGTTGACAACATCAAAATTTCCAAAGTTGAATCGCACGCTATTGGAGTCACCATCGACCGCCAGCGTCGGAGGATCCGTGGCCGATGCGACCTGATTTAACGTGTGCGACGGACCGTAGCTGAACATGCCCGCAGGCGGCGGTGTGGCGGAAGATCCACCGCCAGCGAACGCAGTGACTTCGGTGGCCTTGTAGATGGGCAGCGGCAGGAAATCGGTCAGGATCAAGTTTTCGAAGTCGGCGGTGGGCATCGAAAACGCGAGTCGGTACGTGATCGATTGCCCAGCCATGATCGGGTCGTTTCGCTTGTCCGGTTCTCCTTCGATGGCGTAAACGGATTTGCTGATCGCCGGGCCGACGATGGAGACGCCGGTGCCACTGGAATCCGATTCGAACTGTGTGTCGCTGAGTCCGTCGCGCACGCGTCCGGTCACCGTGACAGAACTGGCTAACGGATCGCCGGCATCGACCGATCGGTCTCCCGACAGAAAATAGGTCGTGAAGTCTTCTTCGATGGCGGTCCGAAAACGGATTTCCACCGTCGTGCCGCCGTCGGAAACCGCATCGTCAAACAGGTCGCCCGTCAGGACGCCATCGCTGATGGCCGACGCCAGGTCAAACCGAACTTCGGTCGCCCCAGTGCCCGATGCCAATTTGGTGACCGAGTGCTGCGTTTGAGAGAATGTTCCACTGGAAACGAGTCCTTGCTCACGAATCACAAACAGCGGCTGGAAGGAATCGTCCCACCTTTGTCCGTCGCTCAAAGTGCCTTGGAGGACCAGGTCGGCGAACTCGAAATAGTCCGAGACTTGAAGGTGCATGACGTATTCCAGCGTGTCGCCGGGAGTCGCACCGCGTGCACCGGTGTCGTTGACAATGGAGACGGACTGTTGAATCGACAACGATTGCTGCGAAACGGTGGTGTCGGTGGAGTCGTCGTTGTCGGCAAGCGGTGCCGATTGATAGACCCCGGCGACCCGTGCATCATTCACCGCGGTCTTGTCGTCGCCACTTGAACCATCCAAGACCGGCTTGCCGTCCGCATCGATCTTGTCGATCCAGGCTTGATAGCTGATCACCGCGTCGACCCCGCCGGAACCCGTCAGGTTGCCCAGTTCGACAGCGAGCCGGTTCCCGGGTGGAGTTGGTGGCGATCCCGCAGTGGGCTCCGTCGTCGAATAACTGCCCGTCGTGTTGACCTGAAGTGAGCCGGGGACATAGACGTGGGAGTGAGGCAGAACGTCCTCCACCAACACCTGTTCGACCGTTTCGCCCTGTGCCAGTTTTAACGTTAGCGTGTAGGTGATCGGGAAGTTTGGACCCGTGCTCCGCTCCGCCTCGGCGGCGTCACTGGTTTTCACCAATTGCAAAACCGTTGGCGTGACAGACGCTGTCACCGCTGCGCCCACAATCGGTGGGTCGGTCAATCGGTTGTCGAGCGGATCGTTTCCCAATGCGAAGAAACCGACCGCCGACAGATCGAGCGGCGTGCCAACGGACGCTCCGTCTGCCTTACTGAGCGTTGCATTCAAAAGAACGGTGGCATCGGGCTGTTCGGGGACAAAGCTACCAAACGGCAATTGGTACACCAGCAAGGTGTCGCCGGCAGTGCCGGTCACCGCTTGTCCCGTCACCGGATGCAGGATCGGATTGCCGCCATCGTCGACAAGGTCTCCATCAACATTGAACCGGCCTGCCACGATCGGGGGCAATGTCCCGCCAAAGATGGCGGCATGGTTGACGCCAATTCCTTGCGGTACGTGCAGATCAAAGTAGGGCGCGAAACCGGCGTCCGATGGTGTCGTTGACGTGTTGTCGAATTTGACGGTGAATTGAAACTCTTCGTTGAGAAACGCTTCTGAAGGCAGTTGAAGGGAGACGTTTGGTGTCGGTGCCGTCGCCGGGGACAATTTGCCAAGCCTTTGCCTCTCCGTCGTGTCGCCCCAAAGTGGCTTTGCGTCGGTCTGGGCGGGGCCGGTGGAATGCGAAATGGTCTGGATTTCCGGCGCTCGTTCGTCTGGACGATCCGGATTAGCGATCTCGGCGTCGCACGATGTCGCATCGAGTGCGATGAAATCTGCTACGTCGGCATCGAAGAGCAGACGGTCTTCGAGCTGTTCGGACAGTCGCCGTCGGCGCGGCTTTTGGGAGAGATTCATGCGCGTCATCGTTCAACGGGTCCGTGCAGTCGACGAACGTTGGGGAGGCGCCGGCTGCCGAATAGTTCGGGGGGAGATCGCCAGTCACGGTGGGCCGTTTGCGTGCGGCACGCGCGGCCACCGGATGCCGATTGCTGTTGATAACGGCTGGGGGTAAACCCTCAGTGGAGGGAAACTTACGGGTTTGCCCTCGCGATTAGCCGAGGACTGTCAATCAGGTGATCCTTGACGTCTGTAACGATTCGGCGTTGCAGGGGACACCAAAGCCGGTGCATTGGCACTTCGGCGGGAGAGGGCAAAACGATGGGGGCAAATTGGACACAGGTGGTCGAATTTATGGGCGGATCGTTGATCGAGCCGGCCAACCCGTTACGGGCAACCCCGTCGGTTTACTGATCGGCCACCAAAGCCTGCAGCCGGCCATGCGGCAACTCACCGACAACGACGGGAAGTACTCCATCGACGGCATGCCGATCGATCGTCCCGTGCGCATCAGTACGTATTCCCACAAGACTTCGAGTGGGGCTTCGTGGGAGACGCAAACGGTGTCGATCGGGCCGGCGGAACAGATGGAAGTTAATTTTTCCGTCGATGGTGACCACGCGGCACCTCCGGAAACGGACTCGCCCGGTATTCGCGCGCTCTCGTCTGACGATCCGGATCCCGGCCGAGGGGCGATCCGGGGCCGCGTCGTGCTGCCCGGTGGAACCCGGCGACGTGACCGTGGTCACGTTGAAGTTGAAAGCTCGTAAAAACTAACTACTGGGCTTGGCGGTTGATCGGTTCGTCGACGACGATCGATTTGGGGAAATCCGCCGCCTCATGGCCTCCACGATCGTCCCAGCGTTTGTTTTGGCTGTTGCCTTTGGGCTGGTTCATCGGAATGTCCATTCCGCCGGCGTCTCCGAGCATGGCGTACAGCTTGTTTTCCATTTCTTTGGCCACCGACTTGTAGTCGGGGTTGTGTATCAGATTTTTAGTTTCACCCGGGTCGGTCGTCAGGTCATACAGTTCGTCGACATCCCAAAGTCCGTAATAGGTGATGTACTTGAAACGGTCGCCCCGCAGTGCAAATTGCGTCGGTGACTGCGGAAAGTTCTTCTCCCAGTAATACACGTACAAGAAGTAGTCACGCCACGGTGAATCGGGTTTGTTGGGAATGTCGAGGAAGCTTTCGCCGTCCATGTACGAGGGTGTCTGCAGGCCGGCGGCGTGCAGGATGGTGGGGCCGACATCGATGTTCCCGATCACGTTTTCGATCACTTTGCCGCCTTCAAACAGATTCGGGCATTGCATCATCATCGGGACGCGGATCGACGCTTCGTAGGAAACGCGTTTATCGATCAAGCCGTGTTCGCCCCACATGAACCCGTTGTCGCCCATGTAGATGACCAGAGTGTCGTCGTGCACGCCCATGTCTTTGAGTTGTTGCACCACGCGGCCGACACTGTCGTCAACGGCCAAGATCGATTCGCAATAACGGCGGTAGAGATAATCCAATCCCTTATCGCTGTGGTAGGAGAAATCGATTCCGTGCCAGCTATTGCGTTGGTCGCGGACCCAGCGCGGGGCGTCGTTTTCTGCTTTGATGTTCTCACCGCGGGGAAGGAAACTGAGGTCGGCGTCGGCGTAACGCCCTTGGTGTCGCTTGGCGGGCGTGAAGTTGGCGTGGACGGCCTTGTGCGACAGATACAAAAAGAACGGCTCGTCACCATCGCGTTGCTTCAACCAATCGACGGCATAGTCGGTCAACTCGTCGGTGATGTAGCCTTTTTGTTTGACGCGTTTACCATTCACGTTGAGCGTGTACTTCGGGCCGGGCGGAAGATAATTGCCCTGGCCGCGAAAGCTGATCCAATGGTCGAAGCCGGGCCGCGGATCATCATGGTCGCCGCCCATGTGCCACTTTCCGATGAACGCCGTTTCATAGCCCGCACGTTGCAGATACTGCGGAAAAAACAGTGTCCCGTCGGGGACCAGTCGATTGTTGTCGATCACACGGTGCTTGTGGGTGTACAGCCCCGTCAAGATCGAGGCGCGACTCGGCGAACACAAACTGGTCGTGACGAAGGCGTTCTTCAGATGCGCACCGTTGGCGGCCATCGCATCCAGGTGCGGGGTTTCCAGAAACGGATGTCCGGCAAACCCCATCGCATCAAAGCGATGATCGTCGGTCAAAATAAAAACGACGTTACGCGGCTTGACACCTTCGCGCTGGGGCGTCGCCGGCAGTTCGGCTGACCGTGCTTCGGGGTGTAACAAAACCAGAAACGCCAGCACGATAGAAAATGCTGGCGTGAGAAAACGCGTCTGGAAGAACATCTTGGGGGTGGGCTCCGAATTCCGCGGGAATAGACAATCGAGAGCCCCGTAGTCTAAACCGAAAGTGGTGTCAGCTTCTAGCTTGCGTTTCGGAGATTCTGGCAGGTGGGCTGCCGGAGCAGCCGGGATTCGCAAGCTGGAAGCTTACGCCACTGGACTGCTTGCGCAGCTGGGGTCGCAAGCTGGAAGCTTACGCCACTGGGCTGCTTGCGCAGCTGGGGTCGCAAGCTTGAAGCTTACGCCACTAGCGTGCGGGTCGGGTGGCGATGCGTTGGCCTTTGGGTCGCAGCACGTAGACCTTCGGATCGTCGACGACAAACGTCGTGCTCCAGCGTTGTCCGTCGTCGGCGCTGCAAACGTTGTAGAAAAACGTTCGGAAGCGTTCAGCGCGATAACCGTACGGGAACTGGCTGGTGATGTAATCGTCTTCAGTCAAGTCATCGACTCCGGGCGAAGCATAATAGTGCACCATTCCGTCGGGGGTGACACTCATGCCCAGTGTCCACCAGCCGGTGGTCGTGATTTGGGGGCCGCGGAAGTCGCCGCCGCGTTGGTTGCCGCGGATTCGCAGGTACGCGTAGTCGTGATCCTTGCGGGTGGTGGACTTGCTTTCGAATTCAACGAACATCCCGGGCCAATAGACTTCGTTGCCCATTTCCTGGGTGGTGCGTTTGAAGATTCCGACGCCCCGTTCCTTGTCGACCATCGCGGTGGTTTCCAACGCCAGGCGGAATCCGAAATGCGGTCCGCTGCGGTTTTCCCAACTTTCCACCGGCGGCAGAAAGACTCGAGTCGTCACGCTGGGGACTTCGGCGATGTCGATCCGTCGTTTCAGCCGGTATTGGACGTTTGCGACGAAGTCGTCTTGGTGCATGGTGCCGCTGGGCCGGCCGGGGATGCCGGTAAACTTGCTTCGCATCAACAGCGCTCCGGTGCTGCCGGGGATTCCGCCCGGCGGAGTCGCTACTCGTTTGACTTCGTCGGGATGTCCGCGTTTGATGCCTTCGTACCAGCGACCGTTGGTGCTACGCCCCATCGGACCGCGTTGGTTTTCGTCAATGTCCTCGGTACTCTTGGGGTTCTGCGGCACATAACCCCAATTGGGGTCCTCGAAATCGTCCGAGACGCCAACGATTTCACTGCCAGTTCCGGGCACGACAGGACGCTGGGCGTTGACATCGGTTCCTGAATTCGCCAGGCCTGCGAACAAGGTGACAGCGAGGCCTCGGCCGCACCATTTCGAAACGGCGGCGAAGGTTTCCTTGAGCGAGTTTGTCATCGCTTTTTCCGTTGGTTTGGATCAAATCATCAGCGTGAAACAACGGAGATCGGCTATCGCTGGGCGGGATGCAATGGGATGCACCCGCGCATGCGGTTGGACGATGGCCTTCCCCCTTGTCAAGATTGATCGGCAACCAATTGGAAGATCTGTAACGGTTTTCCCGATTTCACCGGTGACGCGGGGCGATCCGCGCAAAGCTTGCTCGGCGTTCGATGGTGGGCTAGGCTGGCGAAATTCAAAGCAATTTCTGAATCGAGATCTCGATGCGTTTGACATTCATGCTCCTTTTGGCGTGCGGTTTCAGTCCCCTCGCCATGGCCAAGACGATCTCGGAGGCGGAGCTGGAGTTCTTCGAGGCAAAGATTCGGCCGGTGTTGGTCGAGCATTGTTATCCGTGCCACAACTCTGTCGATTCGTCCGAGGGGGGATTGGTGATGGATCACCGTGACGCGGTGCTGCGTGGCGGTGACGGAGGCGCGGTCGTCGTCGCGGGCGAGCCGGGCTCAAGCCGGCTGATCAAGGTGCTGCGTCACGAAATCGACGGGCTGGAGATGCCCGAGGGAGGGCCCAAGCTGGACGAATCCATCGTTCGTGATTTTGAAAAATGGATTCGCATCGGGCTGCCCGATCCCCGCGACAAACCGCCATCGGATGAGGAACTTCAAGCGTCACGTTCGTGGGCCGAAAAGTTGGAGCGGCGAAAACAGTGGTGGAGCTTCCAGCCCATCGTCGCAAATGAGCCGCCCGCCGACGAAAACGATTCGCCTCATCCGATCGACCGCTTCATCAACCATGAATTGGAACGCAACGGGTTGCAGGCGTCTCCCGCTGCCGATGGTGCAACCCTGGTTCGTCGCTTGTTCGTGACGTTGACTGGCCTGCCGCCGTCAGCCGATCAGGCAACAAGTTGGACACGACGGATTGAAGATGCACCCGATCGTCACGCGGTCGTCGAGGAACTGATCGACCAGCTGTTGGCGAGCGACCAATTCGGTCCGCGGTGGGCGAGACATTGGATGGATTGGATTCGCTACGCCGAGTCCCACGGCAGCGAAGGCGATCCGCGGATTCAAAACGCCTGGCACTATCGTGACTACTTGATTCGCGCGCTCAACGCAGATGTTCCCTATGACCAGCTGCTGCGGGAGCACGTCGCCGGCGATCTGTTGCCCGAACCGAGAATCAATCCGCAGTTAGGGATCAACGAGTCGATCATCGGTACGGCACATTGGCGGATGGTGTTTCATGGATTCGCACCCACCGACGCCTTGGATGAAAAGGTTCGTTTCATCGATGATCAAATCAATGTCTTCAGCAAAGCATTCTTGGGGCTGACGGTTTCCTGCGCCCGTTGTCACGACCACAAATTTGATGCGATCAGCCAAGCCGATTACTACGCGTTGTTCGGTGTCCTGGCCTCGTGCAGACCGGGACGGCATGTGATCGACCTGGAGTCCAAACAAGAACTTCACCGCGAGACGCTGGCGGAACTGAAAACGCAGATCCGCAAATCGGTCGCCTCCCAGTGGCTGGTCGAATCCAAGGTGGCGATTGAGCGATTGTTGGATTCAGATTCGAAACCCGGCAAGCCGGTCGAATTGGTCAACGTCTTGCGCGGACTACGCCAAAAGGTCTCCGATGGAACCCCCTTTCAAGTGGCCTGGGCCGAGACGGTGGAGTCTCAATGGAATCATCGAAAGACGTTTGACGGGTTCTTCACGGACTCGACAAGCGAGAACTGGGATTTGAGAGATGATGATGCGCGATCCCAGTGGTATTCGTCTGGCTTGGGACTGGAGGGAGAAACAGCCGCGGGGCAGTTTTCGATGGACGTCGATGGCGAGGCGATTTTGTCCGGCATCTATCCGGCGGGCGTCTACACGCACGGGCTATCGTCCAAGCATCCCGGGCGGCTGACATCACCCGATTTTGAATTGAAAGACGGCCAGGCGATCTGTGCCGAGGTGATCGGCGCCGGCGATGCCAGCTTGCGCTACGTGGTTCAGGACTATCCGCGCAGCGGGACCGTTTATCCTGTCACTCGACTCGACGGCGATTGGAAACTGCAACGCTTCGATTTGTCGTACTGGAGCGGCGACGCAATTCATCTGGAGTTGGCGACCGCGATGGACGCACCCTTGTTGACATCCGACAAGCCGCGGTCGTGGTTCGGCGTGCGACGGGTCGTGGTGACGGACAACGATCGCGAAGTTCCCAAGCCGGCATCGGAAGGGTTCTTGGCGTTGATCGAGTCTGATCAGTCCGCAGGTGCCGCCGCCGCAACCGAGGTCGTTGTGCCCGGCGATTGGTCGGAATTGGAGTCGTTGTTGCGTTCGTCGATCAAACGTGCCGTGGTGGCGTGGCAGTCGGGCTCGATGACGGACGCCCAAGCGATCCTGCTAAACGACTGTCTGCGGACCGGTGCGTTGCCGAATTCGTTGGATCGGCTTCCCGAGTTGAACGCATTGGTGGGCCAGTACCGAAAGCTCGAAAACGAAATTCCCGTGCCGACGCGTGTTCCCGGTCTAGATGAATCCGAGGGAGTCGACCAGCCGCTGATGGTCCGCGGGAATCACAAGCAGTTGGCGGATCCGGTGCCGAGACGATTTCTCGAAGTGATCGATGACAGCGCGTATCAATCGCCGATCAGCGGACGTGCGGAGCTGGCGGAGGATCTGTTGCGGGACGACAATCCGTTGACTCGCCGTGTGATCGTCAATCGCATTTGGCACCATCTGTTTGGTAAAGGGATTGTCTCCACGCCGGATAATTTCGGCCGTCTAGGGAATTCGCCCTCGCATCCCGAACTGCTCGATTGGCTGGCGATCCGGTTCGCTGATGAGGGGTGGTCGATCAAGAAATTGATCCGGCTCGTCCTGACGTCTGAAACCTGGCAACGCTCATCAATGCCGCAGCCGGGTGTCGAGAAAGCGGACCCGGAGAATGTGCTGTTGACTCGGGCGAACGTGCGCCGGTTGGAGGCCGAAGCGATTCGGGACGCGCTGTTAAATGTCTCGGGGCGATTGGACGACCGGCCGTTTGGCGCGCCCGTCGGGGCCACTTCGCCACGACGAAGCGTTTATGTGCGGGTGATCCGAAATGATTTGGACCCCTTCCTACGCGCCTTTGATTTTCCCGAGCCGTTCAGCAGCGTCGGTCGGCGGGACGTGACGAATGTTCCCGCTCAATCGCTGGCAATGATGAATGATGCCCAAATCGCCGACGTCGCCAATGATTGGGCAAGCCGAATCCTCGCAGGGGCTGCGTCCGGCGGCGACCGCAACGGCATCGTCCGCATGTTCCTCGATGCGTTCGGTCGGCGGCCATCGGATCAGGAAATCGCCCAATCGGAAACGTTCTTGGACGAGATGCGTTTCGTCGTTGCGGAGAGGACACGACAGAAAGCCGAGTTGCAACGACAAATCAACCAGTTCGAATCAGCGATCGACGCGCGGTGGCAAGTGGCCCGCGAGCGGCTTGTCGATCAAGCCGAACCCGGCGGCCAGCAATCAACAGTCGAAGTGCCCGCGCCGATCGGTCGTTGGGACTTCACGACGGGGCTGAACGATCATGTCGGTAGTGCGAACGTGACGCTGAAGAATGGTGCGCGGCAATCCGACCAGGGTTTGATCGTGACCGGTGGCGGCTATGCCTTGACCGGTCCGATCGACGTCCCGCTGTCACAGAAGACGTTGGAGGTTTGGGTGAAGCTGGATGATTTGGACCAGCGTGGCGGCGGGGCGATGACGCTGCAATCCAAAAATGGCGTGTTGTTTGATGCGATCGTGTTTGCCGAGCGAGATCGCCGGCAGTGGCTCGCCGGCAGCAACAGCTTTCAACGCACCGAACCGTTTGGCGGCCCCGAGGAGTCGTCGGCTGATCGCCAACCGGTGCAGGTTGCGATCAGCTATGACGCGGAGGGTCAGATCGTCGGGTATCGCAACGGCCAGCCTTATGGGAAATCGTATCGCAGTCGCGGACCACTGACCTTTGCCCCCGGCGAGTCCATCGTCGGATTCGGGATCCGGCACCTGCCCGCGGGCGGAAATCGCTTACTCTCCGGTACGATCCTGCAGGCGAGGCTTTATGACCGTGCGTTGACGGCGGAACAGATCGCGGCATTGGCGTCGAATTCGGCATCGTTCGTTTCCGAAGAAGTCCTGCTGAAACAACTGACCGAAGCCGAACGAAATGCGATGCAACGGGACCGTGCGTCGTTGCAGGAACTGAGCCGTCGATGGAATTCAGTTCCGGAATCCAAGCTCAGCGAGACGGGGCAGGCCTGGTCCGAGTTGGCTCGCGCGTTACTGTCGTTCCAGGAGTTTCTCTATGTTCGCTGATCATCGATCACACCCGCCCCTGCCAATGCGTCGCTCACGCAGACTGTTTCTTGAGCGCTGTTCGACCGGATTCGGTGCCGCGGCGCTGACGGCGATGATGCAGGGGAACGGATGGGGAAACACGGGCGCGGCGTCGGAAGCGGTCTTGCCCGACGACGCGGCGCTGCGAACGTTTCATCACCCGCCCAAAGTCAAGCATGTGATTTTTTGTTACATGTCCGGTGGCGTTTCGCACGTCGATTCGTTTGATCCAAAACCCAAACTGGAAGCGTTGCACGGACAGCCGATGCCGGTCCAGGTGGAACGGACTCAGTTCAATCGAAACGGCAATGTGATGGCCAGCCCCTTCACGTTCAAACGCTCCGGCGAATCGGGGTTGCCGATCAGCGACATGTTTCCCGAAATCGCTTCGGTGGCGGATGAGTTGGCCGTGGTTCGTTCGATGACGACACCGGTCAACGAGCACGCACAGGGAAACTTTGTGATGCATTCGGGATTTCCCTTCATGGGGCATCCGAGTGCGGGGGCGTGGTGCTCGTACGGGCTGGGCAGCGAGAACGAGAATCTGCCGGGCTTCGTCGTTTTGCAGAGCGGCAACGCGGTCGTGCCGCACGGCGGATTGAGTCTGTTCAGCAGCGGGTTTCTACCGGCACAACATCAGGGATCGGTCTTGAAAGCAGACCAGGCCGAAGCGATCCGCAATGTGCGTCCGCGAGGCTTGCGTGATGACCAACGCCGACGAATGGAGTTTGCCAAATCGTTCGATCGACAGTTCTTGGACCAAGCCGGGGGCGACGCACAAGTCGAAGCGGCGATCGAGAATTATGAAACGGCATTTCGGATGCAGACGTCCGTGCCGGAGTTGTGTGACATCTCTGACGAAAGCGAGTCGACTCGACGCCAATACGGGTTGGATTCCGGCGATCAACAAAAAGCGGCTTATGCGCGACAGTGTTTGCTGGCTCGACGATTGGTCGAACGCGGTGTCCGGTTTATCGAGCTGAGTTGTTTGACCAAGGGTATCGGTGCCGGTGGAGCGGCCAACCCGTGGGATCAACACGGTGATCTGGAGAACGGGCACCGGGCGATGGGATTTCAAGTCGACCAGCCGATCGCTGCGTTAATCAAAGATCTGCGGGCCCGAGGATTGCTGGATGAGACGTTGATCGTGTGGGCGGGTGAATTCGGTCGCACGCCGTTTTCGCAAGGCAGCAACGGACGGGACCACAATCCGCAAGGCTTCAGCGTTTGGTTGGCCGGCGGCGGGATCAAGGGCGGCACGTGGTATGGCGCAACCGATGAATTGGGCTACCACGCGATCGAGAACAAGTGCACGGTCTATGACCTCTGGGCGACGGTGCTGCACCTGCTAGGTGTCGATCATGAGAAACTGACCTACCGATACAGCGGACGCGACATGCGGCTGACCGATGTCCATGGGAACGTCCTGACGGGCATCCTCAGCTGAACTAAAGGTGTTAGCGGAACGGCGCGAGCTGGCCGGTCGATTTAGTGAGCCGCGACGCGTAAGCGGCCGGGCATCCAGACGCTGCCCGAGGCCTTACGGCCAGCGGCTCACCATTGTCTCGACAAATCCCATTAAATCGACGGCCCGCGAGCCGTCCGGTCGCGTTTCAAAAACACCCCGTCTCCGATCAAACGCGCCACCCGAAGATCAAGCTACAGCGCAGCACTAGTTCCCGAACGTGCTTTGGATCAGCACCATCATCTCGCCTTGGTTGTCGGTCGGGTCGACGTCGAACATCCGTAAGAACAAGCGTCCGGAAGCATCGGCGACAAAATCGCCGCCGTGTTTGACCACAAACGGCTTGGCTGTTTCCAGTTCGCTGGGTGACGATGCGATCACGCCGATCAGTGTCCCCAGCTTGATTCGGGAATCGCGTGGTCTCATCTTTTCGGGGATCTCAATTCCCTCCGGTCCGGTTTCCAACACCACTCTCCAGGTGCCTTTGACTTCGACATGAACCGGCATGCCTTTGATCAACTGAGCCCCAGAATCCTGCCAGCCTCCGGTCGCCTCGACTTTGATCACCTTGCGATCCTTCATCGATTGCATCTGCAGCATCCGCTTCACGCCCGCGTCGGCTTCGGGGTATTTGGGGACCAGACGCGCCATCGCCTCAAAGACTTCGCGAGCCTTGTCGTATTGTTTCTTACGTTCGTATTCCCCGGCCAGTTTCTCCGCTTTGACGATGAACTCCTTGTGCAGCGAGAGTAATTCAGGGTCGCTGGGGAGATCCGGCTGATTTTTCGCGGCATCCTTGACCGCCTGGTCCATCCGTCGCTGCATCTGCTGTTGTTGCTGCTGGAATCGTTTCAGATTCGTATTTTGGGCGAGGACGGGCTGCCGGCAGTCATTGGCCAGACAAACGGCGAGGACGACGAGGAGGAATGGGAGTCGATTCATGGTGCGGATTAGATTTCCTGACGGCGTCTTGCTGGGGCGGTACACGTTGATTCTAGAACGGGCAAAAAAGGGAATTGTCATTCGAAAACGGGGGGAACTCCCCAAAAACGCAAGAGAGATGCCTAGCCGTTTCGGCAGGATGGGTTGGTCAAAAAATGAGTTGGTCAAAAAATGTTGGGACTGACGGGCAGGCAGCAGGGTGACGACATATTTTGACCAACCCATGTTTTGACCTTCTCTCTTTTCCCCGGCGACAATTTGCAGGTGACAACATCAATGGATGCTCGGACGCAGACGGGTGAGTGGATAGGACAGTATCGTTGAGAAACGGCGAAACTTCGCGGGGAAATGCGACGTTTGTGCGGAGCTGGACGCGCTCTGCAACGGGGCTGCGGGGTGTTGCAGGGCCGGGCGTGCGTTTATAACGTTCGCGTTTCTGGTCTCCCTTCACCGTCTCTCCAGCGAAAAACCCCTCCGATGCCACGCGTTCAACCGTTTCGTGCCGTTCGCCCCACCGCGGAAAAAGCCGCCCAGGTCGCCAGCGTTCCTTACGATGTCGTCAATCGTGACGAAGCGGCAGCGTTGGCCGATGGGAACCCGGATTCGTTCTTGCACGTGGTTCGTCCGGATATTGATCTGCCGCCTGAAACCGATCCGTACGCGGATGAAATCTACGCCAAAGCCGCCGAAAACCTGCGGCGTTTGATCGGCGACGGGGTGCTCGAGCAGGATGCCGAGCCGAGCATTTTTCTGTATCGCCAAATCATGAACGGCAAGAGCCAAGTCGGTGTCGTGTGCTGTTGTCACGTGGAGGACTATGAGAAGAATCTGATCCTCAAGCACGAGTTCACGCGGCCGGCGAAAGAAGATGACCGGACCCGTCATGTGATGACGCTGGGCGCCCACGCCGGCCCGGTCTTTCTGACCTATCGTGATGATTCCGATTTGAACGGGATGGTCGATGCCGCGATCCGAGAAACCCCACTGTATGACTTTACGGCCGACGATGGCGTTCAGCACACCGTTTGGCGCGTCGCAAAAAGCGCCGCCTACGTCGCGTCACTGACCGCGGTGCCGGAATTCTATGTCGCCGACGGGCACCACCGGGCGGCCAGCGCCTGGCGCGCCGGAAAAGCTCGGCGTGAAGCCAATCCCGATCACAACGGAACCGAAGAATACAACTGGTTTTTGACGGTGCTGTTTCCGGCCTCTCAATTGAACATTCTGGCGTACAACCGGATCATCAAGGATCTCAATGGACAAACGCCCGATCAGATTCGCGAACGTTTGAGCGGCGTCGGCCGCCTGGAAGAAACCAGTGATCCGGTTCCAGACCGCGCGGGAACGTTTTGCATTTACCTGGATGGGAAATGGTGGCGGCTGCGGGTTCCGGCCGATTCGATTGATCACCACGATGCGATCAACAGCCTGGATGTCGCGATCTTGGAGCAGCGTGTGATTCGCCCGATCTTCGGAATCGAAGATGTTCGCACCGACCCGCGAATTGACTTTGTCGGCGGAATCCGCGGAACGAAGGAACTGGAGAAACGGGTCGACTCGGGCGAGTGGGCGTTTGCCGTTTCGATGTTCCCGACCTCGATCGAGCAATTGATGGCGGTTTCCGATGCCGGAGAAGTGATGCCGCCCAAGAGCACCTGGTTCGAGCCGAAGTTGCGAAGCGGATTGCTGACGCACCTGTTGGATTGAAAGCACTAGAGTCCGATCCGCGCTAAGAATTCAGACTCGGTCAGGATCTCCAATTCCGCTCGACCGGTCAGATCTTCGACTTGCTGTCGATCGACGTCGGACGATCCGAGCACCACACAGTTGGTCGATGCATCAACGTCGACTTGGTGAACGCCGCCGCTGCGACGGGTCAGGTCAATCGCTTGTTCATTGGTGATGACCTGAAGCCGACCGACGATGACGATCTGTCGGCCACGCAGCGGCTGAATGAATTCCGCCCGGATCGACAGCCGTTGCAAGTCGATGGCGGATTCGGTCGATACCGGTGATCGTGTCGCCGAGTCCGTGTAGGCGGCTTGCGACTCACCAACGATGGCGGCTTCGTCGAAGGGGTTCATCGGAAGCGGCAACAGTTGGCTGCCGCCACGCCGCAGCGTCCGTTTGGGAAGTCCCTTGTCGGTTTTTCGTTTCGCCGCGGACTTGCGCGGGTTGCCTTTTTTGGACGCGTGGCTGACGCCCCAGGGACCCGCTTTGCCACGCTCGATGCGGAGTTTCTGTTCCAAGTCTTCGATCGACTCGGCGGCTCGGGCGATTCCCGCAGCCAGTAAGACCTTGGCGCACGCCCGCGAGTCTTCCAATGCGTCGTGATGTTTGAATTCGACGCCCAGCCAATCCGAGAGCGGCTTGAGGCCGAAGCGGCGGCGGTCGGGCCAGGTTTGACGCGCGATCAGTCGCGTGCAGGAGAACCGCAGATCGGGGATGTCGCAATGGTGCCGCTGCAGGCACCCCAACAAGACGCCGATGTCAAACGGAGCGTTGTGGGCAATCAGGCAATCGTCGGCCAGGAACTCCGCGATCTCGCCCCACAAATCGCCAAAGGTCGGTTCGTGTTGGACGTCTGTCGGGGAGATGCCGTGGATGCGAATGTTGCCCGGTGAAAAAAAGAACGGGTCCGGGCGGATCATCCACATCTTTTCGCGGACCATTTGGCCGTCGCGCACGACGACAGCGGCGAGTTGACAGGCGCTGTCTCGCCGTCGGTTCGCCGTTTCAAAATCGATCGCCGTAAAATTTGCCAGGAACGCCATGGCAAAAGTTTACGGGCCGACGCCACGGTTTCCCAGTGGCGTAAGCTTCCAGCTTGCGAAACGGCAAGCAGGATGCTTGCCCCACTTTTTGGCAAGCAAGATGCGTGCCCTACTAGCCGGCCATGCGGGAGATGCGGTTGCCGGGTTGGGCGATTTCGCTGGCGCTGGGGTGGTACCGGTATTGCATCAGGTAGGCGTCTTCGACGGTGTCGTCGTAGAAGTCGCGGAGCACGCTGATGGCTCGGAATCCGAGATTTTTGAAGAACAGCTGGGCGTCCAAGTTTGTTTCTCGGACTTCCAGCATGATGCGATTGCGACGCTCGTGCGACAGCTTTCCGAACAGCTTGCTGCACATCGAGTTTCCGACGCCTTGGCGGCGTTGGTCGGCGTGGACGGCAAAATTCAGAATGTGCAGTCGGTTCTTGTGCAGTTCGTAGATCATGAAGCCGACGATTTCGTCGTCTTTCTCAGCGACCATGCCGATGCAATTGCGTTGTCGCAGGCAGCGGATGAAGTCCTCTTCGGTCCAAGCAAATTCGAAACAGTTCTGTTCGATTGCGAGGACAGACGGCATGTCGCGACGAATCATCCAGCGGATGTGCACGCAGACCGGAGTTTCTTTGGCTTGTTTCACTTCTGGGCTCCTTTCCAGCGAGACGAAACCCGGCCGGTGTTACCGGTCCGGTAATTCGAAAAATGCGTCAACAAAACCAGCAAATCGTCTCGATCATCGCGTCGTTTGCCGTGTGCGGGGAAAATAGCAAACGACCCGGCCCGAACCAAGACAGATTGTGAGGTCTTTCGAATTGGCGCGTTTAATTCTCTCACTGCATGTGTTCCGGGACGCGTGTGCCCCGCCCCGACTGGACCCGCGTGACGTTGCGGATCAATCATCGAGGGCGCTGCGTCCTTCCCATTCAATTCCATAGATTCAAACGGTTCTGTCGGGGGGACGCTACTAAAAAGACCGCAATCCGGGGAAAATTTTTTTCTAACTCAACTCAGCTTGCCAAAGCCCTAGAGCCGGGTTCTGGATGTAGTAAAATTCGCTGCCATCGACGTCGGTGTGCCAGCCGTCGGTCAAGGTGCCGACGTTGTAGCGGTTCATCAACGCGTTGATGTCACCGGGCGTGTATCCGACCGACGAGATCTCTTGCGAGGACAGCTTTCCTGCCGCGTAGACGACTTCAAAGCGGTTTTCATGGGAACCGTGAACCAGGTGTGCCGCGGCCGACGGATTGGCGGCTAAGTCTTCGTTTTCGGCAACCAACTGCACGATCTCTTTTTTGGTGCGGTAACCGTACTTGCGAATCAGCCGATCAATTTCGCCATCTTCTCCAAACTCTTCCACCGCTGGGCCCAGGATGGTCAGCCGGCCGCCGGTCGCGATCGCCAACCGAGTCCGGTAGATTGCCTTGTTCCCCAACCAAGTGCTTTTGAATTCCGACGGATCCAGGTAGGCGACGACGTGCTGGGGAGGCTTTTCCAGGTGCGTGATGTTGACCTGGTAAGCGAGCTCGGCGGCTTTGAAGAACGTTTCGTGATCATCGCCGATGTACAGTCCTCGCGTGTGCAACGTCCCGTCGCGCATTTGTTGGATCACGGTCAAGGCGTAGACGATCGGCATGCCCTTGCAGAATTCGTCTTGGGCGTAGTTCAGGATTTGCCGCAGCGGCGTGTTCGCCCGTCCCAGTGTTTGTTCGATGCCGTAGACCGCGCTCAAGTAGTGGCTCTCGTTGATCCCCTCCACGCCACCGGTTCCGACAAAGACGTTCTTGTTGTAGTTGGCCATCCCGATGACTTCGTGCGGCACGACTTGGCCGATCGAAAAGATCAGATCATGGCCACCATCGCGGAGCAACTTGTTGACTTGCGCTTTCCACGGTTTGTCATACACCCCTCCCGTGACATCGGAAACATACGATGCCGGTACCGTGCCCAAGGTGACCACGTCATCGCGCCAGCGGTGGGGGCGAAACAGATCCAGCGGCACACCGGGGAACATGTGCGACAGCTGTTCGGGCTTCATCGCGCTATGGGTGCCCAGGGCCGGCATGATGTCGGCGACGCGCCGGCCCAGCATTTCGTGGCACAGCGCCGTGATTTCACCGGCGCGGCTGAACAGTCGTGTGTGGTCGGGCGGCAACAACAACGCTTTGTCGGGCAGTCCGATCTTGGCGAAGGTCTCTTCGAGCGCGCGACGCAAGTCGTCGGACGTGAGTGAAGTCGATTCGCTGCCGGTTTCAAAATAGGTCGTCATGGTCCGTGGTCCGGTGTCATTCTTCCTGGCTGCCGTGGCAATCGCGGGGGATCATCCGCCCGGGGCCGTCGCTGCCGTAATGGATTTGAAGCGCGGATTCAAAATCATCGCGCGTTTTAATTTTGACAAACGCCTGGCGAACCGTTTCGTAGTCCGGGTGCGATTGGCTGTATTTAATGGCGAATTTTCTCATCAACAAGGGGGCTCGCCCCGCGCCATAGGTTTGCTCACAGAGCGTAAAGTGTTCGCGCATCACATCGGCTTGCTGGTGCAACGACGGTGGATCGGGTAGCGGTTGGCCGCCGGCCAACGCGTGGGCCTGTTGAAAAATCCAGGGGTTGCCGATCGCTCCGCGGGCCACGGTAACGCCGTCGATTCCCGTTTGATCGATCATCCGCAGGCAGTCTTCGGCGGAGAACAGATCGCCGCTGCCGAGAATCTGCGTCGACCGGCCGACGTGTGATTTCACTTCGCGTAAAAACTGCCAGCGACTGGGGCCGACATACCGTTGGACGACCGTTCGGCCGTGGACGGTGGCGGCGGACAGTCCGGCGTCCCTGGCACCGTCCAGAATTTCGAAGAACGCATCGCGGGATTGCTGTGTCTCGTCGATGCCGCGACGCATCTTCACCGTGACCGGGATGTGGGGGGGAACGATGTCGCGAGTCCGCTGCAAGATTTCGATCGCGACCTTCGGCTGTGACAGATGAAAACCGCCCCGGCATCGTCCCAAGACCTTTTTCACCGGACAGCCGAAATTGACGTCGATGATGTCGAACCCCGCTTCGACCAATTTCAACGCCCCGAGAGAAAACTGCTCCGGTTCGGCGCCCATCAACTGTCCGCCAACGGGGTGTTCGTCGGGATGAATGTCCAGAAAGTGTTTCGTCTTTTGCCGTTTGCCGAGCGCCAGCAAAAACTGGTCCAGCATCACTTCACAGACGCTGTAGCTGGCGCCGTGTCGTCGCGCGATCACTCGCATGGGCAGGTCGCTGTAACCACTCAATGCCGCTTGCACGACCGGGAAACCGATCCGAACGTTGCCGATCTTCAGGTCACGGTATCGACCGGGGGCCGCTGTGTCGGAGGTGTCCATGGAGTCGGTTGCGACACAACGCGACCGACCGTCGGACGCGACCTGTCGATCGCCGACGTCAACGGTGCCCCCATTCAATTCCCCTAGCGGACCCGTCATGATGTGCTGTGACCTGACCTTGCCATCGAATTATTTTGTCGCATTGTCTCTGTTTTCCCCGTCGCTCAAACCGCCTATCCCATCGACCATGAAGCTCGAAACCGCACCGTTTGGAACCGCCGACGATCAACCGATCACCCGCTACACCCTCATCAATTCGAGCGGTCACCGAGTCAGTGTGATGAATTTCGGCGCCACCCTGCTGGACGTCGAAGTGCCTGATCGCGACGGGAAGCTGGCCAACGTCAATCTGTGTTTTGATTCACTGGATCGCTATGTCGCCGGGCATCCGTATTTCGGCAGCAGTGTCGGTCGGTTCTGCAATCGCATCGGCAACGCGAAGTTCACGATCGATGGCACTGAGTATGCTCTGGTCGTCAATCACGGAAAACACCAACTGCACGGCGGGGTCAAGAATTTTTCCTACCAGGTTTGGACTGCGGAGACGCTGGAGCAGGACGGATCGGTCGGCGTGCGGTTTAGCCTGACCAGCCCCGATGGGGACAACGGCTTTCCCGGCAACGTCGAAGTGACCGCCGAGTACAGCTGGAACGACGCCGACGAGCTGAAAATCGTCTATTCAGCGACGACAGACAAGCCGACGCACGTCAATCTGACCAACCACAGCTATTGGAATCTGGGCGGTGCGGGGACGGGGACCGCCACAGACCATGTGGCGACGATCCAGGCGGATCAGTTCTTGGACGTCGACGAGGACTTGATCCCGACCGGTCAGTTCAACGACGTTCAGGGGACGCCACTCGATTTCCGCACGCCGACGCCGCTGGGCGACCGACTCGACCAGCTTCCCGCGACCAAGGGCTATGACCACTGCTACATTGTGCGTGGCGAGCGCGGCCAGCTACGAAAAGCGGCCTGGGTCGCCGATCCCGATTCGGGGCGGACGTTGGAAATTGAAACGACGCAGCCCGGGATTCAACTCTACACGGCCAATCATCTCGGCGGCGGACCCGAAAACGCGGGCAACGGATCTCACGACGCGTTCTGCCTGGAGACTCAGCACTACCCCGACGCGCCCAACAAGCCGAACTTTCCCAGCACATTGCTACGAGCGGGAGACAAGATTTCTGAAACGACGGTGCATCGTTTCGGCGTCAATTAGTATTCCGTGTCAGCTACATTTTCGGGTAGTGGACGAGGCGACGAGTCCCCCGCAGTCGGCATATTGGCAAGGACTCGTCGCCTCGTCCACTACCGCCTACCCGGGCGATCCATCGAAAAGCACACCCACGGATAGCAGCGCGAACCCACGGATGACGGGGTACAATTAATACGTGGGTTCGCGCTGCCATCCGTGGGCCCAGTCATCGTTCCGCAAGTTACAGCCTGACCTTTTTCCGCTCGCGGGGCAATCGCAAACGCGGGCGACAACAAACACCGCTCACAGTTCTTTCAAACGCACGTTGCGATAGTAGACCTCCAGCGGCGGCCCGCTGTGGACCTGCAGCCCGATCACGCCTTCGCGTTCGATATCGGGATCTTGCTCGGTGTAGTCCACCGTTTGGACGCCGTTCAAAAAGATCTGAATCCGGTCGCCGCGGGCGATGATTTTCAACGTGTTCCACTGGCCGCGTTTCACCGTCTTCATCGCCAACTCAGGCGATTCGGCTAAAAACTTTCGTCGTCGGGATTCATCGTACAACGCCCCCCAGCAGGTCCCGTTGGGCATGAATCCGATGTCGGCCTGATAGCCGATGACTTCGGTGTCATTCGGGATGCGTTTGGTGCGGAATTGAACGCCGGCGTTGTTGCCTTGCCCGACCAGTTTCGCGTCGACGGACAATTCAAAATCGCGATAGGTCTTGTTGGTGCACAAAAACTGGTTGGCGGGTATTTTTTCAGTCGCGCTGCCGGCAACGATCGCACCGTCCTGGACGCGGAACCATTGGGTATCACCGTTCCAGCCGTCGAGGGTTTTTCCGTCGAACAACGGAACCTCATCACCCGGAGCGGTGTCAGCGGCTGACGAAAAGGCGGCGTGGATCAGGCAGGCGGCCAGCACGGCCAGGCACGACAATCCGTACAGCAGGGTTGGACGCGGGAAGTTGGGCATGGCGGGAGGATCCGATGGCGGGGATCGCCGAAAGTCCGGCGGATTGTGAAACGGGCAGCGATCATGATAATAGCCCTCACAGCTCCCGTGCGATGAACAGTCTCGGTTTTTTGCCCCCACCGCAAGCTGGAAGCTTACGCCACGTCTTCATCCCCCTTTCCCCAAACACCGTTACCGATGTCCCAGCTGAACAAATACTCGAGCAAGATCACGCAGCCGAAAAGTCAGGGTGCCTCCCAAGCGATGCTCTACGCGACGGGATTGACCCGCGAAGACATGGACAAGCCCCAGGTCGGGATCGCGAGTGTTTGGTACGAGGGAAACAGCTGCAACATGCACCTGTTGGACCTGGCCGCCGAGGTCAAGCAGGGCGTGGAAGCGGCGGGCATGGTCGGAATGCGATTCAACACCATCGGTGTCAGCGACGGGATCTCGATGGGCACCGATGGGATGAGCTACTCCCTGCAAAGCCGCGATCTGATCGCCGATTCGATCGAAACCATCATGGCCGCCCAGTGGTACGATGGATTGATCGCGCTTCCGGGCTGTGACAAAAACATGCCGGGTTGTTTGATCGCGATGGGACGCTTGAATCGTCCGGCCATCATGGTTTACGGCGGCACGATCAAACCCGGGTTTCGCAACGGAGAAAAATTAGACATCGTCAGCGCGTTCCAGTGTTACGGCCAGTTCATCGCCGGACAGATCAGCGACGACGAGCGTCAAGAGATCGTCGAAAAAAGTTGTCCCGGCGCGGGAGCCTGTGGCGGCATGTACACGGCCAACACGATGGCCACCGCGATCGAAGCGTTGGGCATGTCGCTTCCCTATTCCGCCAGTGCTCCGGCAGAAGATCAACAGAAAAAAGACGAGTGTCGTTTGGCCGGCGAAGCGATCTTGGAATTGTTGAAGAAGGACATCAAGCCGCGTGACATCATGACGCGCGCCGCGTTCGAAAACGCGATGGTCACCGTGATGGCACTCGGCGGCAGCACCAACGCCGTGTTGCATTTGATCGCGATGGCACGCAGCGTCGACGTGCCGCTTTCGATCGATGACTTCCAATCGGTCAGCGATCGGATTCCCTATCTGGCTGACCTGAAACCGAGTGGAAAGTTCGTCCAAGAAGACTTGCATTCGATCGGTGGGACGCCGGCGGTCATGAAGTATTTGCTCGAAAAAGGACTGATGGACGGTTCGTGTCTGACGGTGACCGGCAAGACGCTTGCCGAAAACGTCGAAGGTCTGCCGGGGTTGAAGGAAGGACAAAAGATCGTCAGTACGGTTGAAAAACCGATCAAATCCAGCGGCCACATTCGAATTCTTAAAGGCAGTTTGGCGCCCGAGGGTGCCGTGGCAAAAATCACCGGCAAGGAAGGATTGAAATTCACCGGCCCGGCTCGTTGCTTTGACAGCGAAGAAGCAATGCTGGCGGCGCTGGAGCAGAAACAGATCCAGAAAGGCGACGTCGTCGTCATCCGGTACGAAGGCCCGCAAGGTGGCCCGGGAATGCCGGAGATGTTGACGCCGACCAGTGCGATCATGGGAGCCGGCTTGGGATCCGACGTCGCGATGATCACCGACGGTCGATTCAGCGGCGGGAGCCACGGGTTCATCGTCGGGCACGTCACCCCCGAAGCCCAACTCGGTGGACCGATCGGATTGCTTCAGGACGGTGACCAAATCACCATCGATGCGGAAACCAATTCGCTCGATGTATCGCTGTCGGCCGAGGAAATCGCATCGCGAAAATCGGCTTGGCAAGCCCCGCCGCTGAAGGCGAATCGCGGGACGCTGTACAAGTACATCAAGACCGTCAAATCGGCCAGCGAAGGTTGCGTGACCGACGAGTAGGATGGCGTGATCAGAAAGCGTTACAATGAAGCTTGACGATTCTCCCCCCCCATCCCCTCCTTGCTCAAAATGCGACTTATGAAAATCCGTTGTTTGGCCGCGTTGTTTCTTGGTCTGTTGGTGCTCCCTTGCCAGGCTGACGATTCCGGCGGTGGACAAGCCGTCGATTCCGAATCGCTTTGGATCACTTCGATTACTGCCGCCGGTGACGGAAGTTTTGTCGCCGGCACGGCAACCGGATTGCTGTTGCGGCCTGGATCGGTTGCAAGGTTTCAACCCGACACGCCCGGCCAACTGGATCCGCTTTATGAGCATTCCGCAGCCGTGTGGACGGTGGCAACCACGTCCGATGGCAAGAAGATCGCCAGCGCGGACTACAAGGGAAACTTGGTGGTCTACGATGTCGACTCCAAAACGCCAACGACCCACGAGGGAGCTTTTGAACGATGGTGCCAAAAAATCCTCGTTTCACCCGATGACCAGATGATCGTCGCGGGGAACGAATCGGGGAAACTGTTTGCGTGGAGTCTCGCTGACGCCAAGGTGTCCAAATCAGTTGAACTGAGTCAAGCGTCAATTACGTCCCTGGCGTTCTCTCCCGACAAGTCCCAGTTGGCCGCCACCGACGGTGAGGGGAAAGTCCATTTGCTGAAATGGCCCGAGTTGGAAAGCACCGGCGTCGTGGCGGTGGGTGAAGAAACCGCGTGGTGTGTCGCGTACGAAAGTGATGCGTCGCTGATCGTAGGCTCGGCCGATCGCAATCTGTACCGTGTCGAAGCCAAACCAGATGCGAAACCGGAGTCGATCGCCAAGGGCACGGACTGGATCACCCGAATCGCGGTCTCGGACGCCGGCCAGATCGCCGCGTCCGAAGTCAGTGGCAAAATCCATTTTGCGTCCGGAGGCAGTGTGTCGACGATCGGTGCCGAAAGTGGTGTGTGGGCGCTGTGTTTTCGGGGGGCAGGGCAGTTGCTCGTCGGCACTCGCAAGAACGGCATCGTCACCGCCGGGCAACGTTGGGCGTGGCAACCCGCCGTCGCAAAAACGGCGGAGGCCAAGGAATGACGAGTCCGGATTTGCCGGAACGTATGACGCAATCAGAACCGCCCAAACCGAAAAAAAACTGGGAATACGTCGCCCGGTTCGGCTCCATGCGAATCCTCGGCGTGCTCAGTACACGGGAGAGCTTTCGCTATAACGACCAGGTGGTCGCGCGAACCGATCGCGGGACCGAGATCGCGACGGTGCTCTGCGAAGCGACGCCCAACGCGCTGGATTCCATGAACGAACCCACTGCGGGAAAGATTGTCCGGCGGCTTTCCGAGGACGATCGCAAGCAGTGGGAACACATCCAGGGTCAGACCCGCGATGATTTGGCGATCTGTCAGCGCTGTGTCGACGCGCGGGCGTTGAAAATGGATTTGGTGGACGTCGAGCGGCTGCTCGGCGGAGAACGGATCGTCGTCTACTACGTCGCCGAGGGGCGGGTCGATTTTCGCCAATTGGTCCGCGATCTGGCCGGCGAGTTCCAGACCCGGATCGAAATGCGGCAGATCGGCGTCCGCGACGAGGCCAAGCTGCTGGCCGACTATGGCGATTGCGGCCAACCGCTGTGCTGTGCGACGTTTTTGAGCAAGATGCCGCCGGTGTCGATGAAGATGGCTAAACTGCAACGATCGACCCTGGATCCGACAAAAATTTCCGGGCGATGCGGGAGGCTGAAATGTTGTTTACGCTATGAGTTTGAGACCTACGAGGCACTTGCGGCCGAGCTGCCGCCGATCGGTGCGGAGATTTTGACCCGAGAAGGCAACGCTTCGGTCTTGGCTCACGACATTCTTTCGCAACAATTGATGGTGCGGACGGAGGACAATCGGAGGATACTGTTAGGTGTCGACCAAGTCGTTCGTGTGACCAAGGCTCCGCCGCCAGCCAAACCCCGCCGAAGCGGGCGCAATGGTGGCACCCGAGACGCTTGACGGTTGGTCGAGGATGACGGTGTGATGAATCAGATAAAAACGAATCTAGATAGACCGCGACATGAGCAATGAATTGACCAACTCGCCCCTCCAAGCGATGCGAAAATTGTTGAAGGAGGACGCGCGGTACAAGTACGAGGCCTATCAATTCATCCGAGAAGCCCTGCAGTTTGCCCACGAGCATCTGCCCGAGCTGACCGAAGCCGCAATCTCGGCGGAATCGATGTCCAAGGGACGGCCCAAACACATCACCGGTCAACAGCTCTGCGAAGCCTGTCGTCGATACGCCATCGACCAATACGGTTACCTGGGCCGCATGGTGTTGGGGTCGTGGGGAATCAAATCGACCAGCGACTTCGGTGAAATCGTCTACAATCTGATCCGCATCGAGCAGATGCGAAAGAGCGAGTCGGATCGTCGTGAAGACTTCGACGACGTCTACCCCTTCGATAACGCGTTCGAACCCGAGTTTTCGCTGCCGAAAGTCGTTGACGATCTGGAATGCTAAGAACGCATTCGATCACCACCATGCCATCCATGATCTCACCTGCCCAGCTTTGCCTCATGCGCGTCGCAATCTGCTTCATGCTCGCGGCCACCTTCAGTGGAGTCCTGATGGTTTATCCGGCCTGCGTCGCGCAAGACGCTGCCGTTGAGCAGAGCTCGCCGTCGTCAAACGAGGCGCCTCAAACATCTGACGAGAAACCCAACGAGCAGGCGCGGAAGAGCTATCTGGGACGTGTCGTCGCGCAACCGATGAGCCATCTCGGCGCGTCCTGGTTGGTGCGACCGGAACGCGATGAAGAAGAAAGCGCTTCCGAATCGTTTCAGAAACTCGACCTCAAGCCGGGAATGGTGCTTTGTGATCTCGGCTGCGGCAACGGATATTGGACGCTGCCGATGGCCAGGAAGGTCGGACCGGAAGGAGCCGTCTATGCCGTCGACATCCAGCCGGAAATGTTGCAGAAACTCCGTCAACGCGCCGACCAATTCGGCCTGAAAAACATTCGCCCGGTTTTGGGGACGATCGACAATCCGAAGATACCGGAAAACAAAATCGACTTGCTATTGATGGTCGATGTCTATCACGAGTTCTCGCACCCGCAATCGATGCTTTGGGAGATTCGGCGTTCCTTGACGCCCACCGGAGTCGTCGCGTTGCTGGAGTACCGGAAAGAAGATCCGACGGTTCCGATCAAACTGTTGCACAAAATGTCGAAACGACAGATCATGAAGGAATACCATGCCAACGGGTTCAAGCTGGTGCGTGAATACAACGAATTGCCGTGGCAACACCTGATGTTCTTCGCCCGCGACGACAGCCCGCTCGAAGCGATCCAGCCGGAGCCGACCGAACAAGTGCTCCAACGCATCGGTCCCGCACAAGAGCGTTGATCGCGCTGGTGTCCAGCCTTTAGGCCNNCAAACGATGATCAGCCGTTTGACGCAGGGGCTACGGGCCGCAATGTATCCCACTCGCTAGATCCGACACTTATTTTCCGTTCGAGTCTTAGCGGTATCGGCCAGAGCCCAACGCCAGCTGATTCCCGCTACAACACGTTCGTTTTGATTGCCGATCCGTCGGGGCGGGTCAGTCGGAACTGGAATTGCCAATCTTGTGCCCAGGGTTCCGTTTGGGCGTTCTGCATGACTTTGATCATCACCGTGTTTTCGCCGTCGACCAATTCACAGGCTTCGACATATTGGTCGATGCGGGTTCCCGAGTGATAGACTTCGTTGCTGGAGACCAGTTTTCCGTTGATCCAGACTTTGTTGGCCGTAATGCAGCCGATTCGAATCTGTGCCGGCATCGGCGTTTCTTCGCCGTCGACGGTGAAGGTGGCGAACACATAGGCGGCGGCATCTTTCTCGTTGGACAGCGGTCCGTTCAGATCGACCATGCCCAGGTTGTCGTCGCTTTCAATCTGTTGCCACGTGACGGTTCGCTTCCTCCCTGTTTCCGGTTTCGGTTCGCCGGCTGAATCTCGGGCGATCGGAGACCCCGATTCGAGGTAACGGTTTTCGGGAACGTAGGCCGTGTCGAAGTGTTCGCTGTCGGTGTTGTCGAAGGGGCCGATCAGCCACCAGCGACGCATCATGCCCAGTTCTTCGGCGAGGTCAATGTTGACGTCTAAGTCGGCCAGGAGCTTGGCGGTTTTCTCCAGCTGTTTGGGACTTCGGCCATGGGCGATCACCTGGCGAAAGATCTGTTTGGCCTGATCGGGTTGCGCCGACATCCGCGCCGCGCCCGCCTCGATCATCGATTCGATCTTGAGGTAGCGGATCGGCAGCGAGGGGTCGGTTTCGGCATCGGCTAGCAGATCGGACGTCAGCCCCTGGTCGTGTTGGGTCAACAGTTGGTACGCGACGTAGCGAGCATCGGCGTTCTTGGAGCGATCGGCAAAGAACCCCAGCAAAGCGTCTTTGGGAAAGGGGCCGTTGTCACTGACGTCGGCCGCGATCGCCCGCAGCCAGTTTTTCCCACGTTTGGAGGCGTTGTCAAAACCGTCTAGGACGTCGGTTACCTGAGAGCTGGGCAGCGACTGCAGCTGGTTGGCGGCTGCCGACGCGTCCTGGTCAAGTGCCACCGAGCCGTCGGTCTTGGCAATCGCTTGAAGCGACTGTTCCAAGTCGGGCTGGGCTGAAAAGGCCGTTGGAATGGAGCACATCATCGCCAGCGCGATCCCCGCCAGAGGACTCGCGCCCGCTCGGGGTGCGAACCAACGTGAGAGTGAGCGGCAGCCGGGATGACTGGGAATTAGACGAAGCGTTCGAGTCATGTTCATCGATCAAGTGAGTCCGGTTGGGGCGGGCGAGATTCGCAGCATGATAGCCGAATCGGACACCGCCCGTCGAACACTTCGATCGGGAACGTCGCTTAGAGCAGGTCTTCTTTTTCCAGAATTTCTCGATACTGATCACGTTCTCGGCGGGTCGCTTCGAGGTCGAAGACGAGGTATTTCATGTCCAACCGAAGTTGCGACAGGGCCTCTTGGACGAGGTTCAGGATGCGACGCCGACGGGTGCTGCAATCGATCGCTCGTGAAAGCGCCGGCGCGACAGTGTCTCGGTAGCGTGCGGGAAGGGCGTCGATCGCTGCAGTCAGCTCACGCAATTCTTGAGGAACTTCGTCGCCAACTTGTTTGTTCGATCCGATCGTCGTCTTTTGCATGCGCCAGGGCTCCGGAGAGAGATACGTTGAAGGGTTGCTTTGATTGCCGTCCATTGCACTCGCGATGCCGAATCCAGCCAGCACAGCCAAGGTTTCTGCGTAAGGTGTTTTGCGGCAATGGTTTAGGGTGATCGCAGTTTTTGCGATGTCAAAAGGAAACGGTGAAAAAAAACAACACCGTTTCGGCTTGGCTTGGCACCCTAAATCTTGATACACAAACGTCTTACGTAGTAAGCGACGGGTTGCGACGGGATGTGGAGTTTTCTCTACATCGTCGCGTCAACCGCACACTTTGTTACACGAGTCACCGGCAGGCTATCAGTGGTTGCTCCGATAGCGACGTCCCCGTCGTCCTGCTGATTGTTTGGGCAACGCAGATTTGGGTCAACAATTGAAGTTCAAATACCGAGTGCCGCGTCCGAAAGTGTTGTCAGTCGTTCGGGCTCGGCAAAGCTTGCCGTCGGGCGAACGCTCCGGGATCCCACCGCAGGCCCGCAGGCCGGGTGGTGTGGAGCGCGCAAAGAGCGAAAAAGACGCGTCCGTGCCACCGGTCGGAACGTCCCCGCAGCCGTCCCCCGCTGCGATCTTGATGGCTGTACTTGTCTCCGTTTTCGGTGTCTTGGACGGCTCGCCCGCGCGAGCCGATCTGTTTGATTCGCTGGATGCCTATCCGCCCCGTTGGCACCTGGACACTTCCGATTGCGACGCGCGTGTGATCGATCACAAGAACGTCGCCGGTGGCGGGGTTGATGGTGGCGGTTGCGAGTCGTTGACGTTTCAAGCCGGCGTCGGCAGTGAGTCGATTTTGATCTATCCGATCGAACCGGTCCGCGCGTTCAATGATCTGGTGGCCAACGTTTCGATCATGAGCGCCCGCCAGGGCGCACGGGTCGGCTTCCGCGTCCGGTTTCCGTTCGTCCGAGATCCACAGACCCGACGCCCCGTCGCGGCGATCATTTATGGTGCGACCTATGAGCACCCCGGCAAATTTCAATCGCTTGGGATCGGCAATGTGGAACGCGAGCTGCGAATCAAGATGGCAAAGCTGCGCTCCGTCCACGGAAGTGATGCGAACGTCAAGAATCCTTACATCGATGCGATTGCGATCAACGCCTACAGCGGTCCCGGGACGACGACGTTGCGGATCGACCAGGTGTCCGTTCGCGGAATGATCCCGGTGGGGGATCATGGCCGCGTCGAGATGGTTCCGCCGAGTCGTGAAACGGAAACCGTTGACGCCCCTGTCGAAATCGATTCGCTTCAAGCGCCGCGATTGTTGCAGATGCGACGCCCAGCCGCTCAGCCAGAACGCTCCGGTCAACGCGTCATCGTGTCGGCGTTTCCACAAAACAATGTGATTCGTATCCTGGAACATCGTGGGGAACCACTCGACTGGGTTCGCTCGTTGGGCTTCGATGCGGTCTTGTTGTCGCGTCCTCCGACCGCGGATTTGTTGCGTGACGCGATCCAGTCGCAATTGCTCGTTTATGCACCGCCACCGGTGGCCCCCGATCCTGCGATCGCCGCGCTGCTCGATCCCGTGATGGCTTGGTACCTCGGCGGCGGCGTCGCGTTGGATAACTCTCGTGTTTCCCAAACCGATCAAACCGTTCGGCGTCTGCGACTGTTCCCCGAGACCTGGCAACGCCCGATCGTGATCGCGCCGGTTGAACGTTGGGCGGGATATGCGTCCATCGCCGATGCGATCGTTTCCGATGCAGCGCTCCGCAGTCGGGGACTGTTGGCTGCGGAACAGACGCTGCTGTACCAGGATCGTCGCGCCCGAATCGGCAGTGGCACCGAAGTGGCTGTTGCGATCGAATCGTCGCCGCCGAAAAAGTTGGCGGAGATGAATCGATCGATCAGTGCTGCGATCGGGGCGCCACCGGGAGGAAACTTTCGCTGGCATTCGATGTTCACCCAAGTTGTTCAATCGCTCGAACAATCACCGCGCGCGATCGTGTTTCGGTCACACGAGTCGCTCGTCTCCGGGTCGGTGTTCGCCCACCAGCGGTCGATGGCGCTCAGCTATGTCAATCGATTTGTGGCCATGATGGGGCCGTGGATCGCCTCGTCACGGCCGGCTGCGCCCTATCGGATTCGCGGCGCCGCCTATCGCTGTGGCCGATTGGATGCCGACGGAGACCAGTTCTTGCTGTTGACGTCAGACCAGTCGGTTCGCGATCAGGTCCTAGCGGGCGACGGGCGGGCCGTCGAGATCTTGTTGCCGCCGGAGATGGTGCATCGCACCGCGTGGCGTTTGACCAATTTTTCGGCCCAGCGGATCGACATCGCCCCGACGCCAACCGGTGCCCGGGTCGAGATCGTTTCACCGGATGTCGCGGAAGTCATCGTGATCAGTGCCGATTCGTCTCTGGGTGCCCGGCTTGACCAATCCGCGCGACGCTTTGCCGCCAGGGCGGCTTCGGATCGGTGGCAGTTGTGCGGCGATCAGGTCCGTCAGATTCGTCAAGACTGGGATCATGCCGTCAGTTCCGGCGCGACCGAGGCGATCATGCCGGTCGACCTGCTTACCGCGGCGCGCCGGACGCTCGATGACGCCGAGGCTGTTTTTCGTGCCGGCGACGCCGAAGCCACCTTGCGACTCTCTCGCCGCGCCGATGCCTGGTCGGTTCGATCCAGTCTGCAGCTTTCCCAGGCGCTGCTGTCGGGAACCCTGCCATCGTTCTCACCGCGGCACGTCAGCAGCCCGCCGATCGATGAAGGACGTCCGACTCTACAAACGGCGTGGCAGCCCCTGATGCGCGACGAGGGTTGGAGCGAGAACTTGATCGCCACGGGCGGCCTGGACCGGCCCGATGTCTTGTCGTCCGGTGGTTGGACGTTTGGGCAGCGAAAACTGGTTCGGGCGCAGTCCGACGCCCGCTGGATGTCCCGCGGATTCTTCAGCGGCCAAGGCGCGATCACTCTGTCCGCCGCCGCGACGGCCGGTGAGTCACTCGGCGGCGGCTATGAAGGGACGATCGCGATTCTCTCCAGCCCCACGGTCAGGATTCAGCCCAACCAGGCCGTTCGTGTCGATGCGATGATTCGCACGATCGGGTTCGGTGCGCCGCACCAGGGGATTTTAGTCTATGACGATTTAGGCGGCCAAGAGATGGGGATCTTAGTTCGCGGCGCCACCGACTGGACTCCGATTCGTCTGTATCGGCAAAGCACCGGAGAGACGGAGGTGCGCGTGATGTTTGAAGTGATCGGCGATGGAGAAGCCGTGGTCGACGAAGTGGGAATTCGCGTCTGGGATCCCGCCCCGTTGCCCGCACTTCCCTTGCGGAGTATCACTCCCTAGCTCCGGCACGTTCGCATTTTGTTTACGCTGTTGGCTATCACTCCTACCCACGCAAGATACAAATCCCGAGCCGTCACGCATGCCAACGACCATCAATGGAATTGGGACCCAGTACTACGGTCGAAAAAACCCGCGGGTTTATGGCGGTATCTGTGAATCATGCCAGCGACATGTGACGCTGACCGACTACGAGACCGGTTACTACGTCGTGGTGCTGTTCATCCCAGTCATCCCGCTGGGAAAGAAACAGATCATCGGGGAATGTTCGGCCTGTCGGCGGCACCGTGTGATGCCGCTCAAAGAATGGGAGCGGATCAGAGAAGAGAACTTGGAGAACGGGTTGGCGAGCTTGGCGGAGAACATGGACGACCCGTCGAAGGCGCTCGAGTTGCTGCAGAGCATGACGGTCTTCAATCAGCTTGACGAAGCGATGGAGCTTGCGGCGGCTACCGCCAAGCAGCATGCCAAGGACTTCGACACCCTGATCGACATCGGGTCTTGGTACGAACGTCAAGGACAGACCGAGTTGTCCAATCGTTGTTTCGACCAGGCGATCGCGTTGGACCCCGCGCATCCGACCAGCAAACGGATCCAAGGCGTCGACGCACTTCAGTCGGGCAACCCGAACGAGGCCGCGAAGTACTTTGAGCCACTGCGCAAGTCGGCCGACTTCTACGACCCATCACTGTTCTACATGTTGGCCAACGCCTACCAAGCCAAGGAAATGCACGAAGAGGCGCTGGAAGAGTTCAAGGATCTGTTGGCTCGAATCCCCGAGTTCGGCAACGACAAGGAATTCCGCAAAGCCGTCAAAAAATCTGAAAAGGCGGTCGGAAGCCCCACATCCATCCTGCCCAAGAAAGGGCTGTTCGGTTGATCCCGCTGTAAACATCAGTGAGACAGAAGTACCCGTTCGCCAATCAACCGATGGGCTCGGTTGGGCAATGGGCCGGGCAGTTGGCCCTGAATTTCGGGCCAACGGCCCATGGGTCTACCTAGCCCAGTCCGAAGGGCTGGGTTATGGAAAAAACACTCGCGATGAGGGCCGAAGGTCCGGTCGGTTGCATCCTCGCGGCGAACAAATGGCCGGGCCGTTGGCCCTGCGTGGACATGGATGTCCGAATTACCCAGCCCGTTGGGCTGGGCTAGGCAATGGACCGGGCCGTTGGCCCTGGATTTCGGGCCAACGGCCCATGGGTTTACCTAGCCCAGTCCGAAGGGCTGGGTAACGGGAAAAAACACGCGCGATGAGGGCCGAAGGTCCGGTCCGTTGCATCTGGAAGCTTACGCCTCGGGGAAGACGGTATTTTGCCGGGGCGGGTATGACGAACGAGTTGTTCGTACTCGGTTTTGGGGCAATGCCCGTGGGATCGATGTCGCTCTGCGGTCACCCATTGTCGTGCGTTGCGGCTGCTATAATTGACATCCCTGGTTCCCCCCCTCCCTCGCATTTTTCGTCAGCGATCACCATTGTCATGTCAAACCGAAGAACTCTTTTGAAAGCTGCCGGCCTTGCCGCGGTTTCTCATGTTGCCCTGGGGACCGCCATGCGTCCCGTCCCGGCCAGTGCCGCCGCCAGTGAACGCATCCGTTTAGGCGTGATCGGGATCGGGCCGCGCTGCCGTTATGTGTTGGGAGGGATGCTCAAGCATGCGGACGTGGAGTGCGTGACCATCGCCGATGTCCAAGCCTCGCGCCGTGAGCAAGGCAAACAGTTGGTCGATCAGCAGTACGGCGACACGAACTGCGAAACCGTGATTGACTTTCGCAGGGTACTCGACCGCAAGGACATCGATGCGGTCCTGATTGCGACCGGCGATCGATGGCACGCGACCGCGTCGATGTTGGCCGCCGAAGCCGGCAAAGATGTTTACAGTGAAAAGCCGTGTGGGATCACAATCGATTTGTGCCGCCGGCTCTCGGACACCATTGCCCGAACCGGACGCGTCTTTCAAGCCGGGACGCAACGGCGCACGGTCGCGAACTTTGCCCAGGCCGTCGAGCTGGCTCAGACGGGAAAACTCGGCAAGCTTCAGAAGCTGCACGCCACGGTTTACATTCCCGAGATCAACACGACCTGGTTGCCGGGACAACCGACGCCGGATCCCAAGGTCTGCGACTGGAACATGTGGCTCGGCCCGGCAGCGTGGCGACCCTTTCATCAAGACTACGTCAACGGCCGTTGGCGGGGTTACGTTGATTTTGATTCGGGTGCACGGTTGCTCGATTGGGGCGCCCATACCGTGGACCTGTGTCAGTGGGCCAACCAATCCGATGACACGATTCCCGTGGAGTACTCGCCGGATGAAACAGGCATCACGGCGCGCTACGAAAACGGTGTGGAACTGAGAATCCATTTCCTGGAAACGCCGTTCGGTGAGCGTCCCGGCTGGGTGCAATCGTTGGGCACCTGTCCGGTTCGTTTCGAAGGCACCGAGGGGTCGGTCGAAGTCGGCGATAGCGGCGGCATCGTGATCAAGCCCGAATCGATCGGCAGAGGGTTGCCGCAATTGCCGAAGAAGGAGTCCGGTTTGGACGTGGAGGCTCATTCGAGGAATTTCTTGGACTGCATCAAGTCTCGTCAGTTGCCCAACGCAAACCATATCGTCATGCGTCGATCGCACACCGCATCCCACGCCGCCGCGTTGTCCTGGTTGCTGCAGCGGAAGCTACGGATGGATCCGTCGACGGAGACGTTCGTCGGCGATGACGAGGCAAACCGATTGCGGTTCCGCCCCGAGCGAGATTGGGCGTAGGTTGGCGGGTCGCTTAGCTTTTTGAACGGTGAATTTGGACTTGCAATTTGCCGTTCGACCCTCCCCTCGCTTTGCTCGACCCTCCCTGCCAGGGAGAGTGGCTCTCGAGTCTAAAATCTGCTCGAAAGATTTAGGCCAATACCGCTAAGAGAAGCNNAGCTTAACTTAGCGGGATTGAGCTTTAGGCGGTGGGAGGACATCCTGCAGAAGAGCTTGGAATGCTTTAAACTGCCCCGGGCAAGGCTCGCGACTGCTCGCGGTTGACCTGACACTCCGAATCCTCACGAATCACTCAATGCCTTTCAGGTTCAAAATGCTCCGCTCTCGATTTTCGATCTGTTGTGTCGCCGCCGTCGCACTCGCGTTGACTTCTTGCCGCGTCGATGCCGACGATTGGCTCGGGTTTCGCGGCGACGGTCGCTCGTTTGCGCCCGAAGCGAGAACCCCCGCCGAATTTGATGCCGAGTCCGGCAAGAACGTTGCGTGGCGGGTGGCGACGACGGGGCGTGGAATTGGCGGCCCGTTGGTCATCGGGGATCAAGTGATCGTGACCGGATGCGGCGGAGAAGACGAACGGGATCTGTATGTCGAATCTTATTCGGTCGCCGATGGAACAATGCAGTGGTCACGGCCCATGCGTGCGACCGGCCGACCGTTCACGCACCCGACCAGCTCCAATGCGTCCCCCACGCCGGCGAGCGACGGCGAGCGTATCTTTGCATTGTTCAGCAGCTGCGACCTGGTCTGCTATGATCTCGCCGGGCACTTGGTGTGGTATCGAGCATTGGCAATCGACCGTCCCAAGACGGGCAACGACATCAGCATGAGCAGTTCACCGGTCGTCGTCGACGGTGTGGTCGTGGTGCAGCTTGAAAACCAAGGCGACTCGTTTGCGGCGGGGATCGATGCGGAGTCCGGCGAGATCTTGTGGACCAACGCGCGAAACGCGTCGTCCAACTGGTCGTCCCCGCAACCGGTTCAAACCGACGATGGCCTTTCGGCCGTCGCGATGCACAACGGCCGGGGAGTGGAATTGGTGGATGTCAAAACCGGCAAAGTGCTCAAACGATTTGACGTCTCCGGCGATGGAACCGCGTCGAGTACGTTTGCCTCGCCCTACATCATCGTTCCCGGACAATCCACCACGGCGATCCGATTGAGTGCGGCGGAGACGGTGGGTGAAGATGCCGTGGCGACGATCCAGTGGCAGAGTAACAAGCTTCGCCCGCAACGCTGCAGTCCGGTCGCATCGAACGATCGAATCTACATGGGACGCGGGAGCACCTTGATGGCCGGTTCGATCAGCGACGGATCGATCCTCTGGCAGGCCCGGCTCGGTAAGTTGAGTAACGTTTGGGCCACTCCGGTGATGACAGCGACGGGAATCTACATCGTCGGTTCGGACGGAAAGGTCATCGTCGTGGAGGATCAAGGCGACAAGGGCGAAGTGATCGGGGAATCGGAGCTGGGCGAGTCGGTGTTGGCCAGCCCGGCCGTCAGCGGCAACGCCCTGTACTTTCGCGGCGAACGCGCATTGATCAAGGTCGCGGACTGAAATTCACTCCGCGCTGTCAGCTGACCCCATGCTCCTATGTTGCCTTGTTTGCCAAAAAGGTGTCGGACACCTTTTTGGCTAGGCGGTCATGGATTTGCGATAGTACTTTCGTCCGGCTTGGTCGGGCGCGAAGGTGCGATCGAGTTCGGCGGGATTTTTTTTGAACCAGGATGCGACCGTGCCGAGCGTGTACGGGAACGGGCCGTGGCCGCGGTCGGCGGCGCTTTCCAGGGTGGCTTTCCAGCTGTTGACGATCGGCTTGATCGCTTGATAACCGTCTCGACCGATCGGTGTGGCTGCGACGGCGCTGACTTCGCCGCAGTGAATCAGGTACCAGGTGTGGCATCCGTCATAACCCGGGACCGCGTAGACAAAGCTGAATTTGCGGCGTGCGTTGGCCAATAGGGTCAGTTTGCGGTGCACGTAGCGAAGCGATTTGAGCGTCTGGTACGCCCTGCCGGCGAGTTCGTATTGTCGATTGGCCGAAGCGGATTCCATCTGATCCTGGAGCGCAATCAACGGTTCATCATTGAATCCATCCAGAAAGCTTTCCGCCGCGTTGACTTGGCTGGCGTATTCGCTGCGTGTGCAAGCGGCCGCACAAGGACCCAGGCAGGTGTTCAATTCCAACCGCAGACAGCCGGGGCGATGATCGATTTGGAACAGTGAAAGCTGTTCGGCAAACTCGAAGGTTTGTTGTTGGCTGCAATCTCGCAACCGAAACACTTTGTTGAGTGCGTCGACGGCGTTGGCCATCCGTTTGGCACCGAAGAATGGTCCCTGCAGTGCGATGTAGTCTTTGGGGATTTTGGGCGAAAGGAAGAACTGGGGTGCCGGCGCACGTCCCAGGCACAGGTAGACCGGCCGTTGACGTTTGGGAACGCCTTGGACGTTCCATCGCGGCGTGAATTGGCGAATGAGCTGTTGTTCGCGCAGCAAGGCCGCAAACTCACTCGGTTGCGTCTCCCACTGAATCGCTCGGGTGTTTTCGATGATCCGTCCGCCTTTCTCGTCTTCATTGGCATCGCTGAAATAGCTGAGCAGCCGATTTCGCAGCGACTTGCTCTTGCCGACGTAGATCAGATTCCCGGAACGATCGAGCATGCCGTAAACACCCGGCACCCTGGGGCAGGATTGGCGGATTTGGCGTTTCAGCTTTTCTTTGGTCGTGGCCCCGACGGCTTCGACCGGACGAGCAACGCGCGGATTGAAGGGATCGACCCCGAATCCAAATTCGTCGTGATTTGGCGATAGCACGTCCACTTGGAACCCTTCCCTGAGATTTCTTCACCCGCGATCAATCCCGTCAGTATGACCGATGAAGGGGCCAGTTGAAAATCGCAGTTTCCAGCACAGGGTTTGGGGGCGATTTGCTGGCAAATGGTTGGGTGGCGGGATCACAGGCCGGTCGCTGACGCGTCCCGCTGGGATGACATCTCAGCACGTGGCGTGAGCCCAATGCCAGCTACCTTGACGCCAAGCGGGGTATTTTTTGTTAGCGGTAGGGCNNNNCGTTCCGCTAACACCTTGAGAGCCAAAGTCGATGGCACGTGGCGTGAGCCGGTGGCGTGGGGGTGGCGGGAGATGCTAGCCGACCGGGGAATCGTTTTCGTGTTGGTGCTCGATGAGTTCCGATTGGGTGGTGCGGCACAGCTCGAGCAGTTCGTTGGTGTCGCGCAGCAGGTCGAGCCAGGAGATCTCTTGTTCGCTGGCTCGCTGGCGGATGCGATCAGCGGCTTTGGCGATCGAATCGATGTCACAGCGACGGGCGTACATTCCCAAACGTTCCGCCAGCGTCTGCATTCCCTCGGTGTCTTGGCTATCGATGGCCGCGGCGAGGCGTTCGACTTGAAAACCGATTTGAATGGCGGCTTCGCTATTGATCGTCGCGTCGGGCTCGGGTTTGCTGGTGATGACGCTGGCGAAGTGCTCCACCAATTCGGGATCGAACTGAGATCCGGCGTAGCGTCGCAATTCCTCGATGGCAACTTGATGCGAGCAACCGTCGCGGTAGACGCGGTCGGAAACCATCGAGTCATAGCTGTCACAGATCGACAGGATGCGCGCCCCGATGGGGATTTCCGTGCCGACGGGCAAATTTCGGAAGCGACCCGAACCGTCAAAATGTGCTTGCCGAAACTGGACGGTTTCGGTCAGCTCTTGGCACTCGAACGCAGTCTCGATCAGCTCAACGCCGATGCGATCATGCCAGGCGATCAATTCCATTTCGTCGGGGCTGAGTTTTCCGCGTTTAAGAAGGATCTCGTCGGAGACACCGACTTTGCCGATGTCGTGAAGCAGCGCGGCGATCTCCAGAACGTATTGGCTGGCCGAGTCCATGTACTGTTTGGAGACGCGGGAACAGAGGTCCGCCACACGGCGGCTGTGTTGTGCGGTGGCGGCGTCGCGGTAGGAAAGCGAAGCGATCAGCGCCGTGACCGCCTGGTAGGGAATTTCGGCGCGCTCCCGCGAGTCGGGTTCTTCGCCATCCATTTGCGAAAGTTCCGGGCTGTAGGGAATCACGCAGTTGCGTCCGCCCCGTTTGGCTGCGTACAGGCAAACATCGGCTTGATTGATCAGCTCCTGGGGATCGGAGGCGTTGAAGCGTGTTTCCGACACCCCGACGCTGGCGGTCAAGCGAAGTTGAGCGGGTTCTTTGAAGGTGATTTGCTCGATCGACGCCCTGGTTTGTTCGGCCAAGTCGAGGGCGTCCTCAAAATCAATGCCGGGTAACAAGACGCAGAATTCTTCACCACCGTAGCGGCAAACCAGCCCGTGATCGCCGTGGGTTTCTCTGAGCACACGAGACACTTCACGCAACACGTCATCGCCGACACCGTGCCCGTAGGTATCGTTGACGCGTTTGAAGTGATCGTTGTCGAACATGATGCACGAAAGCGGTTTCTGTTCCGCAGCGGCCATTTTCCAGAGATGGCCGAACCGTTCGAAAAAGGCGCGACGGTTCAGGCAGCCGGTCAGTGCATCGGTGGTCGCCAGGATTTCCAATTCTCGGTTTTTCTCTTCGATCTCATCGCGACTTTCACGCAGCATCGACAGCATCGCTTCGAGCTGTTTGCGATGCTCTTCGATATGGGTCACGTCACGGAAGGTCGCCAACGCTCCGCGTCGCGCGTTTCCGCCACCGATCGGAGCCGCGTTGACCGAGAAAATGCGTTCGACGCCGTCGCCGACATTCAGATGCAGAATCTGTTCGGTGATCGTGGCGGACTCGTCGATCGCGGTCATCCAGGGGAAATCGTTCTTGGACTGGTCGTGCTCAAACGTCCAAGGTAATTCGTTCGCACGCGATTCGACCAACAACTCGGTCGGCACATCGACCGTTTCGGCGAACGCCCGGTTGGCCAGCACGATCTTGGCTTTCTCGTCCAACACCAACAGGCCTTCGGCGAGCGTGTCGAGGGCTTGGCGAACGCGTTCGGGCACGACCTGGGTGGTACTGAACACCCTCATGACTTTGCCCACAAATAGCGTGTACCCGAACAGTCCGGTGATGCAGTAAAACGCCAACAAACGCATCAGGGGATGTTCGGCAATCGCGCCAAACGTCGATTGGTCGGGGGCGTGAAAACAAAACTCGACCTCGCCCCATTCGCGTCGGTTCAGAGTGATCGGCACGGTGATGGCGTCGATTCCCCGGCTGTCGTTTGCCACGTGACGCCACAGATCGTCGTGGTGGCCGGCATTGACCTTCAAGTCCCCGTGCTTACTGCGAACCCCGATGGAAAGCAGTTCGTCGTCGCGATGGACGAGTGTTTCGGCCGTCGCACGCAGGTCCACCCACTGTTGTTTTCGAACGTGGGCCGCCGCGTTGACCGCGACGGCTTCGCTGAGTCGTCGCCGTGACGCACTTTCGATCTTCGTCACATCAGGCATTAGCCCGAACCAGTGACTAGCCAAAATCAGGCTAGCACCGAGGCAGACCAACGCAATTGCGAGGCGAATCGATTGGAGATAGACCCTACCCAAGGTGCAGCTTTAGGCGAAAATGAGGTGATGTGGTCAGCTTGGGGTGTCGCCACCCCGGTAGTGAGCCAAGTTTTGCTTGCGCCTATGGGCATGGGAGCGGGGAATCGCCAGCAAGTCTTCCGGCACACGAAAAGAAAACGGGATCGCGCCGCGATGAGAGGTTGTGCGGATCGTGACGGCCGGCGAGCGTCAGTCGCTGCCATGGATGGCTTTTGGCATCTACTTCTGTAGGGCGGGGTGATTTTGTCTTCAGGGCATGCCCCAATGCTGGCAAATGGCAGGCCTTGACGACTGTGACGATTGTCCTTGACCGGGCTGCCGTGAACACGCCGATTCGTCGTGGCGGATCGATCCGAATCATCGTTGCGACCGATCCTGAGGTTGCGTGCCCCTGCAAGCCGCATGGAATGCGCTTTCGTGAAGGACCTAGACGAGAATTTGATGCCACGGACGGGATTCGATCTGCATAAACGCTTCGCGCTTGTCATGGTGTCCGCCATGACGATCGTGCCAGGTGTGTATGCCGAACCGCCGACGGGCAGCCGAGGGTTGGGGACTCCGCAAGCGAATCGCCCTGCGACGGCCGCATCAACGCCCGCGGTCGGGAGCCTGCCGAAGCGATTGCCCCCGGCTCCAATTTCGCCTCTGCCTGATCCGACACTTGCCGGGGAAACGGCGCCGATGCAGTGGTGGACCGATCGAGTCACCCAGCAAGTGCTCGATCGCGATCGCTGGGTCCGGTTTGACCTTGAAACGATCCTGCTGGATACCCTCGCCCATAGCCCCCGCATCTTGAGCGTTGGCTATGAAGCGAGTTCCACGTTCCAACGGATTGTTCAGCAGGACGCCGAATTCGACTCGACGATCCTGTTGAGTGGCAACCTCGGGGCGACCAATGATCCCGTGGGGAATACCCTCACAACCGGTGGCGCAGACCGGTTGCGTGAAAAGTCGCTGAACTTTAGCGGCGGCGTGCGCAAGAAAACACGGACCGGGACTGAGTTGGAATGGAACCAGGAAATCGGTTTCTTGGATAGCAACAGCTCCTTCTTTGTCCCACGAGACCAGGGGAATGCACGGCTGAGTCTCAGTTTGACCAAGCCGCTGTTGTCGCGCGGCGGGCGATATTACAACGAGCGGTTGGTCACCCAGGCTCGGATCGAAAGCCGGGTCGCATGGCAAGACATGCGGGGTGCGGTCGAGCAACGGATCGCCGATGTCATCGCCGCTTATTGGAAATTGTACGAGGCGCGAGCTCAGCTGACCCAGCAACGCGAATTGCTCGCCCGCAGCCGCAACATTGAACGGTTGTTGGTCAGCCGCAAAGATTTCGACGCCGCCTTGATCGAGATCACCAAGGCCAAGCAGCGGGTGGCACGTCGCGCCGACCAGGTCATCGACCTGGAAGCAGATCTGAAGAAGCAACAGGCACGGCTGGCTGCCCTGGTGGGGAGTGAAGCGATGATCGGGGCGGACAGCGATTTGGAACTGATTCCGATGGCGGCTCCGCTGATCGACGGGGTGCGGTGGAACTTGCGTGATGCCGTCGCACAGGCGCTTCAAAACCGGCCCGAGGTTCGCGCCGCGACATATGACGTCGAACTCTCGGCGTTGGAGCTGCGCGTCGCTCGGGCTGAACTGGAACCACAGCTCAACTGGGTCTTCAACGGATACTTGTCGCAGCTCAACGGCGCCAGCAAGGTCGCCCGGTCGTTCGGCGAACAGTTTGACAATGCCCCCGGGATCTCGACGGGGCTGGAATTCGAGCTGCCGCGGGGACGACGGGCGTTTCGCGCTCAGCACCGTGAAGCCTTGTTGAGGGCGCGTGAGCGATCCCAGAAGTTGCGTGAGGTAATCCAGCAAACCCAGTTCGACGTCGAAACCGCATTGATCGATCTGGAACGGTTTGAAAAACAACTGATCAGCAAACGCAACGTGCTGTCGACCGCGGTGACCGAAGAGAACATCTTAACGGTCCAGTGGCGGATCATTGGGGGCGATGATTCTCGCGTCGGCATCAAACTGGAGAACCTGCTCGACGCACAGCAACGTCGGACCGATGCGGAAAAGGATCTGGTGAAGGTGGAATCGGCGTACATGATCGCGCTGGTGCAACTGCAACGCGCGATGGGAACGCTGTTGATCAACGAGGGGGTTCGGCCCGTGCAATCGGACTGTTCCGGTGAGATCAACTTCTTGCACGACGACTATCAATCTACCGTGTTTGTCCCCTCCGACGAAGCCGGCAGTGAAACTCAGACGGAGCCGGAAACGCACCCGTCGAGTCCGCGTGATCTGTCTGGGGTGGATGGACTGCAGCGTGCCGCATCCACCGTCAAGCAAACCCCGACGCGGCTCCCGTTCACACAGGCTGACGAGTCGCCGACCCCGTCGGTGCCCGCGGAGAGTGAGAGCCCGATCCGCAACGATAGCGAGTCGGCCGATCAAGCACCGCGGAAGGTCGCGGTGCCGCGACGCATCGGTCGGCCGACAGCAACTCCCGCGTCCACGCCAGCGCCTCAACGGGCACCGCAAGCACAACCCACGCCGCAACAGCCACCTACAACACCACAGCAACCACAGCCGTCGGCAAAGCTGCCAAGGGGCTGGGACGCGAATGCGTCGAGCGTCTGGCAGCGGGATTCGAGCGCTGCGGCCCTTCGCTCCGGTGACGCACGCGGGACCCCAACGCAGCCTCCGCCACCGCAGCGCGCCGACTGGCGGACACCATCTGCGGGCTGGGCGCGATAGCGACGACCGCGTCACCCCACACCGCGCCCCGGGCGTACAAAACCGTCAACATTCCAAAGACACCACCGAATCGCATGACCGTCATGAAGTTCACTCCAAACCACACCAAACGAACGCGATCGAAGCGGCCCCCGATCACTGCGACGGTCGTCTTCGCGTTGCTGAGTTGCGGGCTGGTGATTGTCTCAGCGACCGTGATCGCGCAAGACAACGCCGGTTATTCACCAACCTCTCGTTCCCCGCAAGGCCTGCGGGGCGGCTCGGTCACCATCGATTACGAAGGTTTCACCATCCCCAAGTTTGATATTCTTGTCGCCGCGACAGAAATCGGGCGTTTGGAAGAGGTGAATGTCAAAATCGGCGATCGTGTTTCCAAGGGGCAGATCGTGGCCAAACTGGAAGACGGATTGCAAGTCGAAGCGGTGGCGACGGCTCGCTGGCGGGCGCAAATGCACGGCGAAACCGACGCCGCCAAGGCAGAAACGGCGCTGATGAAGTTGCGTTTCGAGCAATTGCAATCGTTGGCCGATCAAGACATTGCCCGTCCCGACGAATTGAAGCGAGCCTACGCAGACTGGGAAATTGCGAAGTCCCGCGAATTGAACGCGGTGGAACAGGACCAGCTTCGAAAACTGGAACTGTCACGCTACGAATTGCAATTGCGGCGGCGTAAAGTGCTCGCGCCGATGGACGGAGTGGTCGCCGAACTTTTCCATGCCCCCGGCGAGTACATCACGCCGGCAGATCCGGCTGTGATTCGGTTGGTGGTGCTCGATCAGATCTACGGGGTGTTCAACGTCCCGGTCGAAGAAATCGGCATGATTCGACAGGGCGATCAAGTTCAGGTCTTCATGGTCAGCGCGTCAAGGAGCGTACGTGGGGAAGTCGCGTCGATTGCACCCGACATCGACGGGGAAAGCGGCACGATCATGGTCAAGGTGTTGTTGGACAACGAGAACGGTGCGCTTCGAGCAGGCGACCGGTGCCGGATGAGGCCTGCACGAAACCAAACGGCACATCAGGAACGGATCCAATTGCCGGTGACACGGCGTATCGGTGCCAACGGCTCTTCCAATGTTCCCGCCAGCCAAAACGGGGTGTCGCGAATCCGATGAGCACCAGGCCCCCTTTGCTCAACGCTGGGTCGGCAACGACGGCCCACAGCGGAACGGCGTCAGCATCGCCGGATAGCGATGCTGCGCGGCGGGACGCGACTCGGGCAGAGTCTGGTACGTCGGCGGATTGGGCCAAAACGGTGTCTTTGATCGAAGTGGCCGCGGCGGCTGACGATCAATCCGAAGCGGTCATTGCATTGGTGCAATGCATCGCCGAGCAATTCCCCGCAAGCAGCGTGCGGTGTGGAATCGGAACAACACGATTGCGGCGATTGTATGAAAGCCGGCTTGGTTGGCTGGGGCCCGCAAGTGAACTCTATCAAAACGCAGCCGAAAGCTGGGATGAAGAGGCAACGCCGGTTCCGACCCGACCCTCGGTTCCAACGGCACTCGCTGCGAACAACGAGCAAAAAGACAGCGATGCGATTCGTTTGAACCTGGATGACGACGTCGGGCTGGGCCGTTGCGTGTTGTGGATCGACGGAGTTCCGGTGACGGCTGCCGACCGAACATGGCTGCGACGTGCGCTGCCGGCCCTGCGGGCGATCATTTGGAGTCGCAGCGGCGGGGTGGCGGCACAACTGTCGCGATGGCTGGCCCAAAGCGGTTTGAGTACACGCATATGCTTGGGGTTCGCCGGACTGGCCGTGTTGCTGCTGGCGATTTGGCCGGTTTCCTATCGCGTGCGTTGCACCACGCTCGTCCGCCCCAAACATTCGCGGATTGTATCGGCGCCGTTTGACGCCACGTTGTTGTCGACCCACGTCCAACCCGGCGATGCCGTCCAACAGGGCGATGTGCTGATCTCGCTCGATGGCCGTCCGCTCCGCCTGGAACTGGAAACGGTGGAAGCTCAGATCGGTCAGGTGCTGAAGGAACGCGACGTCGCGATGGTCGGCGGTCGTGTAGCCGAATCACAGCAGGCCAAGTTGAAGATCCGAGAATTGAACCGACAACGTGACCTGCTGCTGAGTCGTCTGGATCGTCTCAACGTGACCAGCCCGATCGATGGCGTCATCGTGTTGGGCGATCTGAACCGATCCATTGGTGCGCCGTTGGAAACGGGGCAAGCGGTGTTGGAGATCGCACCTCTCAATGAAATGCTGATCGAGCTGGAGATCCCCGAATATGAGATCAGCTACGTCGACAAGGGGACGTTGGCTCGCGTCCGGCTGACAGCCGCCGAAGGAGATCCGATTGAACAACCGATCGATGCGGTGTACCCGAGCGCCGAGCTGCGCGACGATCAAAATGTGTTTGTCGCGCACATCCATGTCGACAATCGAGCCGGAACGCTTCGTCCGGGAATGCGAGGCGATGCGATCGCGTATGGTCCCGTTCGTCCCTGGCTCTGGTCGATGGTCCGTTCGGGCTGGGAGAAATCGTTGTGGTGGATCGGGTACTGAGACATTTCTATGGACGATCAATCCAGCCATTCGACACAAGACGGAGCCGCGATTGACCCGTTGTCGGTCATCGTGAAAGTCGATCCGGCGGTGGAGTTTTCGTCCCGTGGACGACGCGCACAACCGGTTTATGTTGGGCACGACCGTCGGACCGGAAAATTCTATCGTTTCGGCGCCCGTGAATATCATGCCGTGACGTTGATGGATGGTGCGCGGACGCTCGGCGAAATCTACCGCCAACTGCAGCACGACGGTTTGTTGTGGTCCGAAGTCGATGTGATCGCGTTCGCCAAGGAGTTGACGCAACACCGATTGGCGGTCGTCGTCACCGCGGCCTGCGACGCCCGGACCACCGGGGGAACCGGGGGAACCGGGGGAACCGGGGGAACCGGGGGAACCGGGGGAACCGGGGGAACCGGGGGAACCGGCCAGGCGGCGGATCCGGCCCCCGGAAAAGTCGACGCGGCACCCACGGATTCCGAGACTGCATCAAACGGAGCGGCATCGGCCAAGACTGCATCGGCACCTCCGAAGCGGTGGTTCGGCGTGACGCTGCGACTCCTCGGCGGGTTGCTGACGCAGCGTTTTCCACTTGCCGACGGCGACCGGATTGCCACGAAACTGCTGCCCGGCTTCGGGGCCCTGTTTGGCGTTCCCGCGATCGTCGCCTGGGCGGTGCTCGTGGGAGCTGGAGTCAGCGTGGTGTGGTCCAACGCCGACGCCTTCTCGGCGGAGGTGCGTCGTGTCTTTGATCAACAATTGTGGTTGGTCCTGGCTGTCTTGTGGTGCGTGTTGAAAGTCGTTCACGAATGTGGACATGCGGTGTGTGCGAAATACCATGGCGTTCGTGTCGGACGGATGGGGATCATGTTTTTCCTGTTCGCTCCACTAGCCTATGTGGACGTGACCGATGCATGGAAACTGGTGCGACGCCGGGATCGCGTGCAAATCGCGTTGGCCGGCGTCTATGTGGAACTCGCCATCGGAGCCGCCGCCGCGTTGCTGTGGTGGTTCTGTCCCGTCGGATTCACCAAACATCTCGCCGCCCAGGTCTTTCTGGTCGCGGGGCCGGCGACCATTTTGGTCAATGCGAATCCACTGTTACGTTTGGACGGCTACTATGTGTTAAGCGATTTACTGGAGATCCCTAATCTGCGCGCACACGGACGGGCACGATTGGGGGCGATGATCGAGGCCTTGCTGTTTCGCATCCGGATGCCCGAAAGCCCCTTGACCGGTTGGCGAAGAGACTTTGCCGCCTTTCATGCATTGTGCTCGGTGGTGTTTCAGATTGTTTGGATGTCGGGTTTGGTGTTTGCCATCGCCACGTGGGCCAGAGGTTTCGGAATCTTAATCGCGATCGTGGCCACGACGATGTGGGGCGTCTTACCCCTGTTGCGATGGCTGATCAAGATCTGGAAACTCGAGCCACGAAACGGTTGGGGATTGAATTTCTATCAACGGCGTCTGATTGGCGTCTGCACCGTGGTCTGTCTTGTCGTTCAGTATGCGACGGTGCAGAGTTCGCCGCTGGCGCGACGCGTGCCGGTGGTGGTCCAGTTCCAAGAGGAACAAATCGCCCGTGCCCCCGTGGATGCGTTTGTGACGTCGGTCTTTGTACGGTGTGGTGATCGCGTCGAGCGGGGAACCTTGTTGCTGGAACTCGATCAGCCGGAGCTGGTGCTCCAACGTGATCAGCTGATGGATCAGCGTGACGTCGAGTCGGCCAAGGCGATTCAGCATCGTCAGCGTAGCGAGCTCGCCCTTTCCAAGGTGGCGCAGCAGAACGCCGAAAGTTTGGAACGCCGGCTTGCCGAGATCGACGAACAGATCGATAGCATGCGCATCGTGGCGACCCGCAGCGGAAAGATCACCACACCGGCAACCAACCAGCTATTGGGGCGATACGTCAAACAGGGCGAAGAACTGTTGCGGGTTTCCGATCCCCAGGAAAAGGAAATCTTGGCAATCGTCGCCGAAGACACTCTGGAAGCCTACAAAAAGGCATCCTCGTCCAAGCAAGTCGCTTCGATCCGTCTGCGGGGCGGCGTTTCGATTACGGCGCCGCTGCAGGATCTACAACCTTCCGCCAGTCGCACCCTGCCGCATCCCGCCTTGGCGGCGACAGCCGGCGGCCCGTTGGCGGTGCAGTTGCTACAGCAATCGGAGTCGAACGAGTTGGTTCATCCGCAGTTGCGGTCTGTGTTGCCATTGGATCCGTTGACCAGTTTGGCGGTACAATCGGGGCAAATCGGGCGTCTGACCATCCCGGATGATCGCAGTCTGGTCTCACGAATCTGGGATCACCTGCAGTCGCGTTAGTGCTGCGGGATCCCCTTGCGTGACAATAAGTACGTCATGCACAGCATGACCTACCCGAAAACCACGGTGACACGGAATACTAGTCGTTGGTCGCGACGAAGCAATCGGAAGTGAATCGCCATTGATGAATGAACCGTCTGACCCGCCGGAAATCGAAACGCCCATACGCTCCTCACTGCTGACGAATGTGTTCGCGGCGCTGGCGCGGTTGGCCTGTCTGGCGGTTGTGCTGGTGACAGTCGCGACCCTGTTCGCCCGTTGGTTCTGGGTGTCGGACCTGCTTGCCAATCTGAGGACCCAGCAATGGATCGCCATTGTGGCCGTGATTGCCCTGTGCACGATGGCCAGGCAGTCTCGCTTCGCGTGGATCGCCGCAGTCTGTTTCATGGTGCAATTCGCTTCCCTGTTTGCTCAACTGATTCCCGACCCGATGACCGCACCGGGCGGTGAGCCATTGCTGCGCGTGATGACCATGAATGTGTTGACCAGCAACCGGTCGTATCGGCGGGTGTTGGACGAGATCCGTGAGGTCGATCCGGACGTGGTCGCGATCCTGGAGCTCAGTCGCGGACTAGACGATTTCTTGACGGAACAATTGAGTACCGAGTACCCGCACGCCTTGACGCGTCCACAGGATCAGGGGAATTTTGGAATCGGCGTCTACGGCAAACACCCGTTCGCGAGTTCCGACGCCTTCGAACTGAACGAATACGTCAAGTCGATCGAAGTCGAGTGTCTCGGATATCGATTGATCGCGACGCATCCCTTACCACCGATGGGCGCTCGCCAGTTTCGCTCGCGCAATGAACACTTGCATTTGCTTGGCGAACGAATTCACCGAGCGCAAAAACGAGCCCCTGAGCAGCCGATCATTGTGATGGGGGATTTGAACGTGACGCCCTGGTCACCGCATTTCGGCGAATTTGAACGACGGTCGGGGCTGCGGCGGGCCAGGCAAGGGCTTGCCATCACGCCGACCTGGTACGCCGGTGGTTCCCGTTTTCCGATGGGGTTGGTGCTGGATCACATCTTGATCAGCCGGTCGCTCGAATGTGCGAGCTATCGCGTGGGACCGGACGTCGGATCGGATCACCGCAGCGTCAGTGTCCAGCTGAAGCGATTGCCGGATGGGCATGCAGCCAGGGATGGTTTCTCGGGGCAGACGCCGCGGTAGCGAAGGTCGCCGCGGCGCTCGCGGGCTGTCGTTTTTGTGA
>NZ_JANZKV010000088.1 GCF_025060895.1 Stieleria sedimenti
GTAAGCGCCCAGGAGCACCATGGGTTAGGTGGGCCAGCGGGGCGACGCCGTGGCCATGTTTCAGGGAAAGAGCTATCGCCCGATTCTCGGATCCACTGGCCGTAGATGATCCGCGATCCGCCGGGACAAGCGTCTTGATCTCATGGGGCCCAACGCGGGCTTAGCAGGCGCGTGACTCCCTCGTGACGCGCGAGGTGTGTTCTGCGTCGGTTTTCCTTTTATCGAAAGACAGTCCCGAATGCTGCCTTGCAGTGCCAGCTACTGATCCAGGCGGGCGAGGCGGCGGCGAAGCCGATCTCGCTCTCGACGGATGTTGTCAGCTTCACGCTCCTTTTGCCGGTGGGCCCGGATCGACTCCGGATGCGCTGTCCCCCATGCGTCAGGACGCAGCGCGGCATAGTCGCGACTGCCTGCGAGAAGCTGGTCGAGTACGTCTTCCAAGTACGCCGCCACATCCAGGTCGTTTCGTATCGCGCTGCTGACGACCGTCATCAATGTCGCCGTACGATAACCCGATGCAAGACTGCCAAGAAAAAGCCAGTTCTTGCGACCCAGTGCTACTTGCTTCATCAGCTGCTCGCATGAGTTGTTGTCGATCGGGATTTCCCCGTCTTCAAGGTGAGCCGTCAGTCCTTGCCATTGATTCAAGATGTAACTTCGCGCATCGCTGATCTTGTCACTACTCAGCACGTCCATCATCTTCATCTGGAGGTACTCGCGCATCTGGTCCCAAAGGGGAGCCGATTGCTTTTGGCGAAGTGTCAAGCGTTCTGCTGGCGACAACTCTCGAGCTTCGTCTTCGACATCATAAATCAATCGAAACAATCCAAGTAAATGCTTTGCATGCTCCGCGTGATTGTCTAGCGCAGCTTCCACCTTCCGACGCGCATGGGCCGCGCAAGCGGCATGAACGATCAGGCCGTTTGATCGAATGTAAATCCCCGTGTTCGCTCCGTAGCAGTCTCCCAATAGAGTTCCCGTATACTCGCTATCGACTAAAAATTGGTCCGGCCCATCACGGTGACGACTGACCGTAAAGTCAAACACGTTGATTGGAATTTGAACGCCTCGGTAGGCCCACATCTTTGCCGTGATGCTTTTGAGCCCTTTCGACTTGGCTGCTGCAAAAACTTCCGCAGCACGCCGACCCTTCGGATCGTCCTCGCGTGCTTCGGGAATGTCTTGCGGCAACAGTAAGCGGATCGACGTGTCGTCACTTCCGATGCAGCTGTCGGTGCGAACCAAGTCAGCAAGCCACTGCACGAACGGCCGGAGCACGCGTTCGGCAGCTTCTTGAAGGTTTAGTAGCGTACTGCGTGAAAGGTAAAGGCCGCACTCGGCGAACATGTCCTCTTGACGATGGATCGGCAGATGGTAGCCAAGTCGATTGGCAATGACCGAGGCAGCGAATGAGGTGTCGTAGCGATCGCCTTGAATCAGCGCCGCGGGGCGTGGGGCCTGCAAAATACCGGCGCGGGGATCCTCCGGGTGAACGTACTTGGGGAAGATCTTTCGAATGATATAGGCCGCACCCCGGGTGAAGTGTGCCGATTCGACCACGTCTTCTCCGATCCGCACCAAGCCTTCTTTTTCTTCGTCGCTTAAGTCGACAATCACTTCCTTGCGCGGCAGGCTGTCGGGAAAACGCTCTTCACGCTTGCGTCGCTTGGGCGGCTTGTTGCGTTTGCCGGCTCGATCATTTTCTTCGATCGCCTGCTTGATGCCTTCACGAGCGTCGTCGATTTCTGCTTGACTGGCGAATTCGAACTTCAGCTGGTCGTCGTCTTCAAAGCGTTCGCTCTGGCGGCCAAAGATGCGACGGATCAAAGCGTCGAGTTCGTCTTGCTTTTTGGAGAGTTGCTTTCGTAAGTCCTCGTTCTTCGATTCAAGGTCCTCTTTGGCCGCAGCGAGTGACTTGGCGTCTTGGACGAGAGACTCGTTGGTGGTAGCAAGCGATTGGTTGTTTACAGCGAGTGAATCGACTTTGTTGGTGAGTGACGCATTGGTGGCAGCAAGCGATTCATTGACGGACTCAAGCGTGCTGTTTTTCGCACGCAGGGCTTCGATTTCGCGTTGAAGTTGCTTGAGCTTGTCCATGTGCAGAAGGCTAAAAGCTTCTCGAAATCGCGCAATAGCAAATCACCGTCTGGGCAAGAAAAAAAGCAAGTTTTCTTCGCCGAAGAAAACTTGCTCCCAAGTGTGGTCCGTCGTCACTGCTTCCGCGGCAGCTTACGCTGCCTTGAGCCGTTTACGTCTCTTGGCATTTTCGATTGAGATTCCACCAAGCAGCATCGCCAAGTCGGCTGCGTCGAGCTTGACGCTCGCCTCGCCATCTTGCCTGATTCTTTCAAAGGTGCCTTGCTCCAGACTTTTGTACCACACCGCCATTCCATCGCGGTCCCAATAGAGTGCTTTGAGTTTGTCCTGGCGTCGATTGATAAACAGGAACAAGCTTCCGTC
>NZ_JANZKV010000089.1 GCF_025060895.1 Stieleria sedimenti
GTGGGGCAAGCTTCCAGCTTGCCGTCTCGTTTCACTCGTCAAACGCAAGCTGGAAGCTTACGCCACTCTCTTGGCGTTTTCCGTACGAGACTCCAGGCGGGAAGCGGGGTTACAATGAAGCAGCCCGATAGCTCTCCAACGCCAAGTGAGGATCTCGATGTTCCGATCCATGTCCATTCCCACACTGTCGATCGCTCTATTAGTCGGGGCCGGCCACTGCGTCGCCCAGGTGCCGGAGCCTGCGTCATCGCCAGAGGAAGCGACCGCCGCAACGTCTGTCGTGGATGCGGTGGAAAAGGACTATCGGGAGCTGATCTGTGCCCGAGCCGCCGATGCATCAGACCCCAATCAGGATCAGGCGATCGACCTGGCGCTGCGGCAACGCTATGTCGATGCCCGGTTTGACGCGATCATCCGTCAGTCGATGCAAAACGCATCGCGCCCCGAGCGTTGGAACGTCGAAGAACTCTCGCGCGCCATCAAGCTGCTTCCCTTGTGCACGCTGCCATCACAGGAACAGGCCGAGCTTGTTTTTGAATGTTACCTTGAGTGTGAAGATTCTAAAACCGATTCCAGGTTGCAAAACCAGTTGAAGCAGGTGCTGCGACGGCATCCCGATTCAACCAGTCGGCTGGTCAACGAGCGACTGCGACAAACGGATGATCCAAAAAGCGTGCTGCCGCTGGTGGACATTGTCGGATCATCCACCGAAGCCACGTTGCCACGGTTGATGGAACTCGCCAAGAGTGATGATCCCGAAGTCGCAGTCTGGGCGATGAATTGGATTCCAAGTTTGATGGAACAGGTGCGCAAGTTGAATCAACAATCTCGCCAACTGGCCGAGCAAAAAAAGCTGGGCGTGGATGGCCTGGACTCCAAAATGGTGGCGTATGCCAAACGAATCATCGGCCGCTACGACACCGATGGGGATCAAGAATTGACGCCGGCGGAATATGAGAAAATGCTGCAATCGCCCGCAGTCGCCGATGCCGACGAAAACGGGCGGATCAGCATTGCCGAATACGCGGCGTGGCTGCAGGCCCGTTCCAGACGGCAGGAATAATGGGTTCGCCCATTAAGAGTTTGGCATCAAGTTAAGCGATCCGTTCATCAACGAAGTTGTAGTCACCCTCCCTCTGGGAGGGTCGCGGAGGAGTGTGCGCTCGGAGCGGGGAGGGTTGTTGCGACGCCAAAGTTGCTCGCAACGATGGAGCATCAATGTCGGAAGCCCTCCCCTCGCTGCGCTCGACCCTCCCGCACACGGGAGGGTGACTTCTTAACTTGATGCCTATGCCCCTCGCTGCGCTCGACCCTCCTGCCAGGAGGGTTTCTTTATTGGTCCGGGCACCAACCCATTTTTTGACCGACCCATCTTTTGACCCTTTCTCTCCACGCCCTCTCGCACGCCATGCCCGCACATTTTGCTAGCAAACACCCGTGCTGAATGTTTCACGGAATTGCCCCCGCAGTGCGGGAAACTGGATTGGTGATTTTTTCGTCGTTTCGTTAAACTCGCAGCACCGCGCGGCCGACGGGCCTGGTTTGTTTCACAAATCGGGCTGTGGAACGGGGCGAACACGTTGTTCGTCTTCGCCGCGGTCACGGGATTGATGAGGGAGCATCAACGAAGGCTACGAGAGTCTTCCGCTCCATGGATCAATGAAGCGAACACGCTGCAAGCGTTAACGGAGGGAACCGATGCCGGGCGAATCTTTTCGATTCATCCACGCCAGTGATTTTCACTTGGAAAGTCCACTCGGTGATTTGGATGAGCTGCCCCCGCCGCTGCGCGATCAGATGGCCACCGCGCCTCACGAAGCCGTCAAGGCCGTGTTTGACGCTGCGCTTTCCAACAACATTGATTTCGTCGTTTTATCCGGCGACCTGCTCAATCCCCAGGCCGCCGGGCCGTACGGAATGAACCTGCTGTTGGAGCAGTTCGAAAAACTGGCCGCTGCCAACACGCCGGTGTATTGGGCGGCCGGCAACGTCGATGATCCTCAAAAGTGGCCCGAAGCGGTGGTGATTCCGCCCAATGTGACGCTGTTTCCCAAGGACCGTGCGACCGACATCAATGTCGTTCGCGGCGGGCGGACGATCTGCCGTTTGATCGGCCGCGGCAGTGACGGCCGCGCCTCGCTGCACGTGCCGGGGTTTGAATGCGAAGCCGCTGAGGAATTCGCGATCGGAGTCGGCCACGGCGATGCATCGCTGGAGATGCTCGAGGAGGCTCGTTTCGATTTTTGGTGCCTCGGCGGTAAACACAATCGCCTGGAACTGGAATCCGATGGCGAAATCCGAGCGGTTTACAGCGGGTCTCCGCAGGGTCGATCGTTGAGCGAACCCGGTTCGCACGGGTTCTCCATCATCGACGTCGACGCCGAACGAAATGTTCGGGTCAGCGAAATGCCGGCCGACAAGTTCCGCTACTGCAACGTCCGCATGAGGGCCGACGAAATTGCCGCGGTCGGCAGCATCGAAAACTTGCTCGGCGAGCGGATCGTGCGTTTGCAACACGAAGCCGGCGGCCGACACCTGATCATCGGCTGGGAGATCAACGCCGACAGCGGCGAGTCGTTGATCGAGATCGGCGACGGAGAGGCCTTGCTGGAGTGGGTGCGTCACGAATATGGACACGGGGCACCGGCCGCCTGGTCGACGTCTCTGCGAATCCGTCCGCCCCAACAGTACCCCAAGTCGTGGCACGAAGAAGACACGATTCTGGGTGACTACCTGCGGATCGCCGCCGAGCATCGCAAGCCCGAAAGCACGGCAACCAATTTGTTACCGATGACCGAAGAACATCCGGGACTGCCGGCAAGCACGACGACGCTGCTGGCCGAAATCCCACAGACGCGTCGAATCGAAACGTTGGATCAAGCGACGCTGTTGGGCGTCGAACTGCTCCGTGGCGGTAAGCCAAACTGGGTGAACAAATCATGAAAGTCAAAGACCTGAATATCGATGGCTTCGGCGTTTGGACCGGGCTGAGCATCGATTCATTGCCGGACGGCATGACGTTGTTTTATGGGCCGAACGAGGCCGGCAAGACAACGGTGATGCAATTCCTACGGTCAATGCTGTACGGATTCACGTCCGAACGTCGCGACAAGTATCTGCCGCCGATCTATGGCGGAACGCCCGGCGGAGCGATTCGTGTCACCGGCCCGGGCGGCGGCTATCAAATCCGACGCCATGCCAAAATGACTGACGAAAACGTGGTCGGCCAGCTGGCGGTCACCGGGCAAGACGGCCTGGCGCAAGGCCAGCACCGGTTGAGCATGCTGCTCGGTCAGATCGACGAACCGATCTTCACCAATGTGTTCGCGATCGGCATGCGCGAATTACAAGAGCTCAATACGCTCGATGACACCGCCGCGGCGGACGAGTTGTACAAGCTTTCCAGCGGACTGGATCGAGTCTCGTTGGTCGACGTGATTCGATCGTTGCGCGACGGCCGCAAATCCCTGGTCGGTCATGCTTCCCAAAACGCCAAAGCCGATGCCGATAAACTGGAAGCCTTGCTTCGACGTCGAGAAGGCCTACGGGACGAAGTCCAGCGATTGACCGGCCAGAGTCGGCGTTGGAGCGAACTGGCCAGCTTGCGGCAATCCCAGCAAAAAGAAATCAACGATCTGGCGGCGCGGATCACGACCTGGGAACGCGAAGCGAGACACGTCGAAGCGGCGATCAGCGTTTTCGATCAATGGACCGATCGGACGCGCATCGCCGGTGAAATCGCGGCGATCGAAGCCGAGACGCATCTGCCGGACGAGGCACCGGGCCAACTGGTGCAAATCGAAGCGATGATCCAAGATCGTCGTGGCAAGTTGGAAGAAGTGAAGGCGAAACGCCGCTCGCTGCGCGAAAAAGCCGCGCAGCTGCCCGTCAGCGCGCGGATGTTGGACCTGCAAGGCCGCATCGAAGCGGCGACCGAACAGGCGACGTGGGTCGAAGCCCTAGAAGAGCAACTCGAAAAGGTCGACACGCAAATCCTGAAAGCCCGCAATCAGCTGATCGCGGACGCCGAACAGCTGGGGCTCAGCGAGGAAGACCGCGACGCGCTGCTCAACGGCGACGCGTCGCAGATGCCCGATCTGTCACGCCAAACGCTGGCCGCCCTGGCCGGACCAGCCAAACGCGTCAAAGAGCAACTGTTCCTGCTCAAACAGGCCCGGGGCGAGGGGGTCGAACACAAGAAACGCATGGAGCACTTCGACGAAGAACTCGGCGAAGTCCTGCAACGCACGCGGGCCACGGATTTGCAGCAGGCGATCCGTCAGGAAAACGAGCACCTGGCTTCGCTTCGCCGTGCGCTGCAACTGGGCGAACACATTGAAAAACTGAAACGGCACTATCGATCGCTTGAAAACGAATCGGTCGACCTGTCGACCGCCGAGGTCTTGCCGATCGATAGTCTGCTGTTGATGGGGCTGCCCTTTGTCGTCGGCGGTTGCTGTTTGATCGTGGCGTTTTCCCATTTCTTGGGGATCAACTGGTTTTTGGCGGGTGAGCCAACGCCGACCGCCGGCATGGTCTGGATGCTGTTCGGGTTGATGTCCATCACGCTGTATTTCTTCAGCAAACAAAACAACCATCGCTCCACGGCCATCGACCGCGAAGATTGCGACCGTCAGATCGACATGCTGAGAAAGCAGATCCGAGAGCTGGAAGCCGAACAGGACGATGTCGAATCGGAGCTGCCCGGCAGCACCCAACCGATCGAATTCCGCGTCCGCCAGGCCGAACTGCTGCTCAACGATCTGGAAGCCAGCATGCCGTCCTACCACTCCCACGCCGCGGCCAAACAGGCCTATGAAACGTCGCGTGCCAAAGCGGTCAAAGCGGCCGACCAGTTGAAAGCCGCCCGCCGCGAGTGGTCCGCCACGCTTCGAAAACTCGGGCTCGCCGAATCGATGTCACCCCGCAGTGTCCGCAAGCTGAGCGAAGGATACGAAACACTGCAAGGCAGTCTGCGGCGGCTGGAAGAATTGCAGGACGAAAAAGACCAACGACAGCGAGAACGCCAAGGCATCGCCAAACGGATCGAATCGCTGTATCTGGAATCGCTCGAGATCAGCGATCAGGATCAGCAGCGCGCCACGGGTGAACTGCCCGGCGGTGACAAGGGTTCCCAGGACGCCTCGGCCACCCGTACAGCCGACTCCGCGCCGCCCCCGGAACACTCGCTGCGGCGTGCCAGTCGCGTCGGGCCGCTGGAACAGTTGAACCACCTGCAAGAAGAGGTCCAGCGACAACGGCACTGGATCAAACGCCGTCGCGACCTCAAGGAACAGGACGCGCAGCTTAAACGGCAGCACGCTGCCTATTCCCGGGCGATCGAACGCGGCGAACAACAACGCCGCGCCCTGTGGGCCAAGTGCGGCGTCGCGACGCCCGAACAGTTCTATCAAATGGTCGACAGCAAGGCCAGTTTGGCCCAATTGAAGGACCAACACGCCGCAGTCGATAAACAAATCCGGTCCATGGTCACCGGCAACCTCTCCTATGACGCGGTGAAACAAGAAATCGAAGGCGTGACCCAAGCCGACCTGGAACGCAAATGGGAATCGTTGACCTCGCGAACCGCCGAAACACAACAGCGAATCGCGACCCTGCAAACCCAGATCGGTGAGTGCGCCGCCGACATGAAACACCTGGCCGACGACAATCGCTTGATGGTCGCCCAACTGGAACTCGGCTGCATCCATCGCAAAATCCAGACGCTGGCGCAGCGCTGGCAAACACTCGCCACCGCAAGTTGTCTGGTCGAAGAGGTGTGCGGCAAATTTGAACGCGAACGCCAACCCGAAACGTTACGAGAAGCGTCTTCGTTTTTGGGCCAATTGACCGACGGAAAATACACGCGGATTTGGACTCCGCTAGGCACGAACCAACTCAACATCGACGGCGCCGACGGCACCCCCATCTCGTTGGAAGTGCTCAGCCGGGGAACACGCGAGGCCGTCTTCATCGCGCTGCGATTATCGCTGGCGGCGGCCTACGCGCGACGCGGTGTGATGTTGCCACTGATCCTCGACGACGTGCTGGTCAACTTCGACGGCGATCGCGCCTTGCACGCCGCCGAGACGCTCAAAACGTTCGCCGAACTCGGGCACCAGGTGATGATGTTCACCTGCCACGACCACATCGTGGACATTTTCCATTCGATCGATGTCGAAGTCCGCCAACTGCCGCCCCAAGGCGTCCCCGGCCGGGCCACGATCCTGATCCCGGAAGCGGACGAACAATACGACGACGAAGACTTTGACGACGAAGACGTTCCGCAGCAGGAGTATGACGAGGCCGACGAGGAGTCGGCCGAAGAGGTCTATGCGGAGGCCGAAGAGCAGGAACAGGAACAGCCGGTCGCGGCTGAACCTGAGCCTGAACCCCAACCCGAGCCCAAACCCGTACCGGTTGCCAAACCCGAACCCGTCGTGGCGGTGGAACCGCCCACCGAACCTCAACCAGCAGCCAAACCCCAACCGGCGGCCAAAGTCGTCGAGAAACCCCGACCGCCCGTCGAACGCAAGCCCCAACCCGTGCTCAAGAAGGTTTACATCGAGGACGAGCCGGACGACTACGAAGAGGACGACAGCGAGATCGACGAACACCCGATCGCTCCATCACCCTCGATCGGTTGGGCTTGGTTTCAGCGGGAACCGGCCGACGGACGCATCAGCACCGAGGAGCGCGCCGCCGAAACGCTGCGCGCCGCCCACCGCGCCGTCAACGCCGAGCTGTTTGAAGGCGAAGCCGCTCAGGAGGACATTCCCGAGGAAGTCTGGAACCGCAACGACGCCTGGTGGGACGGCAGCCGCGTGACCACTTAGGTCGGAGCATCACACCGATCGTTTGCAACGATCAATCGGATCGTCGCAATCATCCGGGGGAGGCCTCGGGTAAACAAAGCGGAGTTGTGGGACAAGAAGCCGGTCGGTGGCACCAGTCGCTGACCTAGGTTTTTCTATCCGACGGGGCCGGTCCGGTCGCCGATCGGTCGATCCCACTTTCGTCTCCGCCTGCCCGCCGGTTTTGATGCATCCCTCTCGACGTGGAATGACGTTCGTTGAACTGACTGTGGTCGTCACGATCATGGGGCTGCTGGCCGTCCTCGGGGCGCCGCGTTTCGCCAGGGCACTGCACGCACGCAACGCGCGTCACGCGGCGATTCAGTTGGCCAGTTATGTCGACTATGTTCGCAACACCGCGATCAATGAAGGCCGATCGACAACGCTTTCGGTCGATGCGACCGGCGACCGATTTTGGAGTCCCGATGTGGATTTTCCCGACCAGGTCGGAGTGCCGCTGTCGGTGCTGATCAAAGATCGGTTCGACGCCAGCTTGGAAATCAAGGCATCGTTCGATTCGGCGACCTCGGTGACGTTTGACCTGGAAGGCACACCCAACGTCGGTGGAACTCCACTCAGCAACGGTGTCATCACCATCGGCACGCGTGCGGTCGTTTACGAGATACGCATCGGTGGGGGGCCGGGAAGTGCAGCGATCACGGAGGTCGACGATCCGGACGAGGATGCGTTTTCGAACCCCGATGAGTAGCGTACCGGTGAGTTACCAATCAAGTCAGTCGCAAGCGATGCCGCGGATCAAACCGACGTCCGGCATGACGGAGCGTCGCATTCTGCGAGCGATTGCTCGGACCGTCGCGCGGCTGTGGAGCGTCTCCGGACCGAGCCGACCGGATCACGAACGGGGTGGATACACGCTGATCGAAATGATCGCTGCGATGGCGGCGGCAAGTCTATTGATGCTCGGCCTGGCGGCGTCGGTCGTGATTTCGACTTCGCTGGTCGAGCCAAACGACGAAGACGGCCATCGGATCCGCGACCGCGTCATCGTGGACCGCCTGCAACACGACCTGCGCTACGCGACGAACATCGACAGCACCAGCGGCTATGGTATTTCTATCGAACGATCGGACTTGGCGAATCAGCCCCAATCGCTGCAATACGACGCGTACATCGACGGGTTGATGCGCAACGTCAGCGGGGGCACGAGCATCCAGCTCGATCCGCTGGCTCCCACGGTCAGTCACTACGTCGACGGGCACACCGCACCAACGTCCAACCCGGACGTGTGGCGCCCGCGGATTCGCGACGTTTCGACAGCCGTGACCAGCGGAAGCTCGACTTCGTCGTTGACGATCCAGATCCCCGACGCCGCGCGTCCTGGTGATCTATTGCTGCTGGTCGTGTCGTCTCGAAACGCGTTCTTCGTCAACCCCTCACCGGGTGATTGGCAGTACTTGGACTTCGCCTTCAACACGGGGATTCTGCTGGAGGTGCACGGGCAATGGATGAACACGTCCACACCGGACAACTACTTGCTGAATTTCTTTTGGGACGGTGACGTGGTGGCGGCGGTGCTCGTCATCGAACACGCCAACGGATCGTGGCCGTTCGGATGGTCCGGGTCCAGTTTCGGCACCTCCATCAACGGAAACACGTCGACCTATCCCCGCCCGCTCGAAAACACCGACACGATCGGTGAGCGGACGTTGAACTTGCAATTGATTGCTTCGACCGGCGCACCCTCACCCCAAACGTCCTTGGGCATCGCTTCGTTCAGCGAGTGTGTCAATGAAGTCGGTTCGCCGGGCACAAGCGGTGAGTGCACATTGGGCATCGCCTTTCGCACCGGACCGATGCCGCCCCTGATGACCTCGCCACGCGTGCTGCATCAGCAATCGGCCAACTGGACCACGATCGCGATCGAAGTGGAGGGAGAAAGTGAGTAGACGACAAGCGGTAAACCACGAACGTCGCGACGCCCGTCGAATCGGTTTGTCGATGCTGGAAGTCATCATCTCGCTGACCCTGGTCGCGACGATCATGCTGGTTTCACTCAACGCGTCGGCCAACATGATGCGAAACCGAATCGCCGCCGGGCAAGCCGTCCAAGGCCAGCTCTTGGCAGGCTATTTCCTCGATGAAATCTCGAGTCTGGATTTCCGCGAGGCATCTGACGATGCCGTGTTCGGCCCCGAACCCGGTGAGTCGGCTTCGGACCGATCCTCGTTTGATGACGTCGACGACTTCGCGGGGTTTCACCAAGACACACCGACGTTCCGAGATGGCGGCTCGATCCCTGAGTTTGATGGGTGGGAGGTCAACGTCAGCGTGATCCCGTTGAGCAGTTTCGGCAGCGGTTTCCAGATCGTCGCGGATGCGAACTCGCAGTTTCGCATGGTGGCCGTCAGCGTGACCGGTCCGGATGGATCACCGCAAACGTACCGGATGATCAAGTCGATCACCCCGTCGGACCGCCCGGCGACGGAATCCTTTGAACGGCTGCGACGCATCGAACTTCGATTCCCCGGCGATCGACGGCTGAACGTCGTCGTGCCGCTTCGCAACACACCAACGCCGATTTACTAGCCATGTGCACCCAGGCAAACCGAGGATTACTCGACGAAATCGAGTCACCCTCCCGCACACGGGAGGGTGATCGGTTAGACGCCAGTTTTGATCCCCGACTGTGCCGAACGATCACACGTCGCACGCGGCTGACACGACGCAAGGCCCGGGGTGGCTACTTGTATGTCGCGGTGTTGTTCACCGCGTTGATCGTGGCCGGTGCGGTGGCGACCGCGCTGTCGTTGGACACCGCCCGGATCAAGACACATAGTGCTGCGACCGATCGAGAGTCCGCGATTCGATTGGCAGAGTCGGAACTGCATCGTGTCTCGATCCGGCTCTCCACCGATCCCGATTGGCGAGAGGACCTGACCAACGGGGAGACGTCGGCTTGGGTCAACTACGGCGCCATGGCCGGAGCCGCCAACGCGGCGGCTCGATTCAGCGTCCGCGACGACGATGGTGATCTTTCCGATGACGTCTTTGATGATTTCCAGGTGATCGCGCACGCGAGGTTCGGCACCGCCCAGGCCGCAGTTTCGGTGGACTTGGAAACCGGGTTCGCGCCGCTGGATTGGCTCCGCTACGGAGTGAGCACGTTTGATGATCTTGAATGCCATGACGGCGCGACGCTCGTCAGTGAACGCCCCGTTCAGGTCTTCGACGAATGCCGGACCAATTCGATCGGCTACCTGACCACCGCAACCTTGGAATGCTCGGGCTCGATCGAGTTCCCCATACGCGGTGACATCGCCGTCAGCTCTATTGCCCCCCCGGCGTTCGACGTGGTCGCACGCTATCAGCAGACCGGAACCGAGATCCCGTTGGACGCCCTGTCGACCTACGACGGCGTCCGGGCGATCGCGTTGTCGGTCCTCTCAGCGAACACCAATCCCTACGGCGAGACCGATCCCAACGGAATCTATTGGATCGACGCGGAAGGACACGACATTCGAATCGTCAATGCGCGTCTCGTCGCCACGCTGGCGATCCGCAATGCCAACCGCGTCTTTTTAAACGGCGCGCTGGCTTGGGAAGCCCCCGGCGATTCGGGCGCCATCTTGGTCACCGACGCGGAGGTTCAATTCGATGCGATCGAGCCGACGTTGGATGAAACCACGCTCGGAGCAAACTTCAATCCGCCGGCGACGCCCTATCGTGGTTTCGACGCCAACATAACATTGAGCGATCGAATTCCCACCGAGTTTCGCGGCATCATCTACACCACCGACAATCTGCTGGTCAGACCTACCGCCGACGGCGCCCCCCTGACGATCACCGGATTGATCCTCTGTCGCGACCTGAGACTCTACCACAACCTGTTCGTTCGGTCTTACGACGAAGTGCTGACCCACGTGCCGCTCGGATTCGCCGATCCCCAACCGCTGCGATTCAAATCCGGAACCTTCCGCCGCGTCGACACCCTGTGAGGCAACGCTGTGAAGCAATTTTCCCACGTGTTTCTTGAGGTTTTAGCGGCAGGGCGCGAGCCCTCCGGTTCTTCATCTCTGCCACAACACCGGAGGGCTCGCGCTCTACCGCTAAAAAATGCTTCACAGCGTTGCCTGTGAGGGTGCCACGGAAAAGGGGGCAGGTACCAAAACTGCGAAGCACCCGTTGGGCCATTTGGTTTTTGGTACCTGACCCCTTTTCCACTCGACAAACGCAACCCTAAATTCAAATTTGGACAGACCACTAGCGAACCGGATCCAGCCCGAGGGCTCGTCGCACCAGGCCGATCTGGCCGGCGTGGATGTGTTCGTGAAGCGGGCAAAACAGAATCGCGCCCAACTTGATCGGATAGGCGGCGTAGGGCATGTCGATCGGCTCGAGCAACACATCCGGCGAAACCGACTCCAAAACGTGCAGCCCTGATTCATAGACCCGGCCGAGACGCTCCAACAGTGCCTCGGCACTCGGTTGGCCCTCCGGATCCGACTTGGGTGTCGACCCGCGTCCGTACGCTTTGCGGAATCGCCCCGGAATCAAATCGAGGTCTTCGCTCTGCCGGCCACGGATCCGAAACATCAACAAACCATATTGGCTGACCGTCAGATGCCCGACTTGCCACGCGATGTTGGTCGGCAAGCCAGCGGGAATCGTCAGCCACTGGTCGTGCGGCGTCGCTTCGAGCAACTCGAGCGTGTAGTGACGTGCAAAGCGAATCTGCTCGATCGCTCCGGTCAGCATTTCGCGGGCGGATTCGGGCGACGGCAGTGAAACGCTCGACGCCGACGTGGATTGGTTTTCGGATTGGCTCATGCGGCGATCATAACAATTTACATGACCGCTTGGTCGACCCCTTTCTCTCCGGGGTCGCTGGGAAGGATTCTTAGCGGCAGGGCGCGAGCCCTCCGGTGAATTGGAAATGATGAGGAACCGGAGGGCTCGCGCCCTGCCGCTAAAATTGGTGAAACACGGGGAGCAAATACTTCACCGCGTTACATTTCAGGACAGCGGAACACGCCCAGCGCTTCAACCCGCCTTTTTCTCCCCACGGGGTTTGCGGGCCGGTTTGGCAACCAAGCGGATTTCAGGCATCAACACCCGGCCGCCGTGAAACGTGCGACGCCCGTCGATCGTGTGGTCGAACACGAACACACCGGCCGCCGCCCCCGCACGCGGCGAGACCCGCAGGATCGCCGGATGCCCGCAATGCGTGCAACGGACCCGCAAGCCGTGTGCGTCAAGCATCTCTTGGATCGACCGGGCCAGTTCGCGATTCGCTTCAATGCTCCCCAACGTCCGTCCGCTCATCTGCGCCAGTTGGGCCTGGATGGCGAGGCGGATCTCTCGTTGCAGACGATTCATTTCCCGCTTCAGGTCGGCCAGCATCGCCGATGCGACGGCCGCTTCGGCACCACCCTTTAGAGGTGATTCGTCGCCACCCTTGTAGGCGTTTTCCGCCCCCTGCTCCTCGTGGGGCGGCGACGGAATCGGGGGATCGGCTTTCGGTGGTCTTTGCGGTGCGTTCATTTCAGTGGACAATCATATACAAACTGTATATGATGTCGAGTCGAATCGCCAAAACCGGTACACGACGCCCCCGCCGGCGAGCATTCGCGTGGCATCGTTCAGGTCAACATGGAAACGGCTCCTAAGATTTACTACTGTCGCCTGATCCCCAGTCCTTTGTCCTTTTTCATCGCAGACCCCTCCTGATCCATGTCGGTTAATCAGCAAACCGTTGAAGAAACCAAGGCGCAGATTCGCGGCTTGGTGAACGAGATCGCGGCGCTCGCCAAGAGCGGCGCGACCGCCGAGGAGTTTTACCCGGAACTTCTCGGCCGGATCATCACGGCCCTGGCCGCCGCCGGCGGTGCGATCTGGCTGCTCGACGACGACAAACAGCTCAAGCTGCAGTATCAGATCAACGCCGAACCGTCGATTTTGGCCGGCGACACCGATGATGCGGTGCGTCACTCGCGGCTGATCAGCCGCGCCGCCAACGCCGGCCAATCGGTACTCGTTCCGCCCTACAGCGGCACGACCGATGGCGACGCCGAGGGTAACCCGACACGTTACTTGTTGGTGCTCGGTGCGCTCGCGCACGACGGTCACAAAGACGGATTGATCGAAGTCTTTCAGCGGCCGGACACGGCGCCGGAAACCCAGCGAGGTTACTTGCGTTTTCTCGAGCAGATGTGCTCTCTGGCGGCGGAATGGCTGCGCAGCCAAAAGCTGCAAACGCTCGGCGATCGCCAAACGCTCTGGCAACAAGCCGATGCCTTCGCGCGGGCGGCCCACGAATCGTTGGACTTGAAAGAAACAGCCTACGTGGTCGCCAACGAAGGGCGGCGGTTGATCGGCTGCGACCGCGTCAGTGTGGCGATTAAGAAAGGCGGCAAATGCAAAGTCGAGGCGATCAGCGGTCAGGACACGATCGAAAATCGGTCCAACATCGTTGCCGCCCTGAACAAGCTGGCCACGCGCGTCTGCGCCGCCGGCGAGCCGCTCTATCACGACGGGGCGACCGAAGACCTGCCGCCCCAGATCGAAGAAGCACTGGAAGATTACGTCGACCAGTCCTACGGCCGAAACATCGCGGTGCTGCCGCTGCGTGAACCGCAGCGCAAGCTCGGCGCGGAGGAAGACAGCGGTGCCGCCGGCGAAATCGATCGCGACGACGCACACCGCGGCGAAGTCATCGGCGCGTTGATCGTCGAGCAGATCGAAACCGACATTCCTGAACAGATTTTCCGGCAACGATGCGACTTGGTGTATGAACACGGGACGCGGGCGATCGCGAATTCCCAGTCGCACAGCAACTTGTTTCTGATGCCGATTTGGCGAGCGCTCGGACGGGCGACGTGGATCTTGCGTGCCCGAACGCTGCCCAAAACCATCGGCATCGCCGCGTTGGTCCTGGCCGTGATTCTCGGTCTGACCTTCATCCAGAAGGATTTTAATCTTTCCGCCGAAGGCAACTTGGAACCCACCGTTCGTCGACAGGTGTTCGCGGCGATCGACGGCGAAGTCATCGACGTCTTGGTTCAACGCAACAGCAAGGTCACCAAGGGGCAAGAGTTGGTTCGGCTCCGCAACCCCGAAATCGCCATCCAGTTGGAAGAACTCGAAGGCCAGCTGCGCAGCACGTTGGCAGAACTGAGGAAGGTCAAGGGCCAGCAATTCGGTCAACTCGAACCCGCCGACCGAACGGCACTGCAGGGCCAGGAGTTCGAGCTGGAAACCAAACTCACCTCGTTGCAACAGAAGCTAAAACTGCAACGCGAGCGGGAATCGCAATTGACCATCCGCGCCCCGATCGACGGCGTCGTGACCACCTGGGATGTGGAGGAAACACTTCGCAGTCGACCGATCATGACCGGCCAGGTGTTGCTGGAAATCGCCGATCTGACACAGCCTTATTCGCTGAAGCTGGAGTTGCCGGAAAAACGCGAGGGGCACCTGGACGCCTACGTGATGGAAACCAAAGAAACCGAGTCGCTCAGAGTGACCTACATTTTGGCGACCGATCCGACCATGGATCCGCTCGACGCCACCTTGCCGATGGACAGCATCTCGCCCCGCGCCGAGGCGCATGAGGAGCACGGCGCGGTCATCGAGATGGAAGCGTTACCAGATCAAGAACCCTTGAGAGCACTGAAACCCAGCCCGGGAGCCTCGGTGATCGCCAAAATTCATTGCGGTCGAGCCTCCAGCGGGTTCGTCTTTTTCCACGAGATCTGGGAATGGCTTTGCAAGTTCTTCTTCTGATCCCACGACTCATCATCTGTTCGACGACTCAATCACAGATCACCGATTTCATGTTCAAACGAAACGCATTTTTTCTCGGCACCCTGCTCGGCGGCGTGATGGCCATTGCCTTGCAAGTCACACCGACGTGGGCACAGTCCGCAATCGACAGCGACGCAGGCATCTTGGTGGAAAACTGCATGGTGCGGTTCATCAACAAGACCAAGGTCCCGTCGGAGACGCAGGGCAAGCTGACACAGTTGCCGGTCGAGGAGGGGATGTCGATCAAGAAAGGCGATGTCATCGCGATCGTCGACGACAAGCAAGCCCGGCTGGCGCTTGAGCTGAAGCAGGCCGAAGAACTGGTCGCCAAACTGAACGCGCAAAACGACGTCAACAAACGTGACGCCGTTCAAAGCGAAGTGATCGCTCGCCAGGAAGCAGCGGCCTATCGCGACTTGTACGCCAAGGGTGCCGCACCCCAATTCGAAATGTTGAAAAAGCAAGCCGAAGCGGACCGTGCGATTCTACGCATCGAATTGGCGGATCTGAACGAAAACACCGCAATGGCCGAATACGTCGCCAAACAGGTCGGGACGCAACTGGCCCAGTCGGACATCGAGATGCGAACCATCCGCGCCGAATTCGATGCCTTTGTCGAAAACCGATTCGCGCAACTGGGCGAATGGGTCCAGCCGGGAAGCCCGATCGTGGAACTGGTGCAAATGGACTTTGTACGCGTCGAAGGATTTATCGACGCGTTTCGTTACGCCGGCCAAATTCAAAAAGGTGCGGACGTCAAAGTCGAAATCACCGTCGGCGGAACGAGCACCAATCCCATCACGAAGACCTTCGTGGGGAAAATCGATTACGTCAGCATGGAATTGGACCTGAACAAGCGACACCGCATCTGGGTCAAGGTTCCCAACGAACGCGACGGCGACGATTGGCTGATCAAACCCGGCATGCGGGCGACGATGCAGATCGCACCGCCCACGGCAGCAGCCGGGTTGTTTTAGGTTTCAAGTTTCAAGTTTCAAGTTTCAAGTTTGAGATTTGAGAATTCAATTCCTGATTCGTCTTTCCCCTGTTGGGTTCCTTGTCGAAATAGATGGCCACACTTGCCGAATCTCTCGTCAGCAGTTCGTCGCGCCCGCTCACGGTGCGCAAACGTCCTGATTTGACGTCCAGTCGACATCGCTATCAGGGGACGGGCTATTGGGTCCTGAAGGAACCCGTCGGGCTGCAGTACTTTCGTTTTCATGACGAAGAGTTCTTCATCCTGAACATGCTCGACGGACACGTCAGTCTGCAGCAGATCAAGGACGGATTCGAACAGCGATTTGCCCCGCAAAAAATCACCTTCGGTGACCTGCAACAATTCATCGGCATGTTGCACCGCAGCGGCTTGGTGATCAGCAACTCGCCGGGCCAGGGCAAAGCGCTTCGCCATCGCGGGCGGAAGAAAAAGAACAAAGAGATGATGGGCAAGATGGCCAACGTCTTTGCCCTGCGGTTTCGCGGCTTCGACCCCGAACGCATCTTGAATGCGATCCTGCCGTGGTTCGGTTGGATGTTCACCGTTCCGGCACTGCTGTTCTTCATCGGATTGTTCGTGGCCGCGTCGTTGATGCTGGCGACGCAATACGAAACGGTCTACGCGCGGCTGCCGACGTTCCAGCAATTCTTTGCGGCCGATCGTTGGTTGATCCTGGCCGCGACGATGGCGATCGTCAAAGTGTTGCACGAATTCGGGCACGGGCTGAGCTGTAAAAAGTTCGGCGGGGAGTGTCACGAGATCGGCTTCATGTTGCTGGTCTTCACGCCCTGCCTGTACTGCAACGTTTCCGATTCATGGATGCTGCCGAACAAATGGAAGCGTGTTTGGATCGGCGCCGGCGGGATCTATGTCGAAATGATCTTGGCCTCGATCGCCGCCTTCGTGTGGTTTTTGACCGAGTCGGGGACGACACTCAACGACCTGTGCTTGAACATGATGTTCTTGAATGTCGTCAGCACCATCTTGGTCAACGGGAACCCGCTGCTGCGGTTCGACGGGTACTACATCCTGATGGACATGCTGGAGATCCCCAACCTCCGTCAAAAAAGCACCGAAGTCCTGAAACGTTGGTTTCAAAAGACTTGCTTGGGATTGGAACTGCAAGACGACCCGTTCTTGCCGACACGGGGACGCGTTTATTTTGCACTCTTTACCATCGCCAGTGTGATCTATCGCTGGGTCGTGGTGTTCTCCATCTGTTGGTTCGTGATCAAGGTGCTCGAACCCTACGGCTTGGAAGTGATCGGCCGGATGGTCGCGGTGATCGGTTTTTCGGGACTGATTGCTCAGCCCGTGATTCAAACATGGAAGTTCTGTCGAACTCCTGGGAGACTTTCGAAAGTGAAACGTTTTAATGTGATGATCACACTGTCGGTCGTCTCGGTGATCATCGCCGCGGTGTGTTTCATCAAGCTTCCGCACCACGTGGATTGCGCCTTTGAAATTCGACCGACCGAAGCCGGACGGGTCTACGCGGGCAGCGTCGGGCAAATCGTCGACACCGTGGATCCCGGTCAATTCGTCGAGGCCGGCGAGACGATTGCGGTACTGAAGAACCCAGACCTTGAAATGCGAATGAAGGACCTCGAAATCGAAGAGGCCGTGGCCACGGTTCAACTGCAAAAGCTGGCCGACCGCGTCTTCTCCGATCGATCCCTCGCCGCACAACTCGAGACACAGCAAGAAATCCTGGACTCGATCACCGAACTGAAGAAAAAAACCCAAGTCGAAATGGACAGGCTGACGATCACCGCGCCGATTTCCGGCGTGGTCATCCCGCCCCCGCGCCGTCCCGAACGAGACAGCAACGACGGCCAGCTGCCGTCCTGGTCGGGGTCTCCCTTGGAATTACAGAACCGTGGCGCGATGCTGACTTCGGACGACTTGCTTTGCGAAATCGGCAACGCAGATGACTTCGAAGCGATCTTGGCGATCGACCAAGGCGACGTCCAATTGGTGCGCGAAGGCCAAGCAGTCGAGATGAAGCTCGATTCGCGGCGGCTGGAAACCTTCTCCGGAACGATCAGCGAAAAGTCGCGTGAACCGTTGCGGATGACGTCGACGTCGATGTCCAGCCAAACCGGCAGCGACCTGCAGACCGAGATCGATCCCGCCACCGGACAGGTCAAACCGCGTAGCGTGACCTACCAAGCCCGCGTGCCCTTGGAAATCCTCGATTCCGATCTGCCGCTACGACCCGGATATCGCGGCAGCGCCAAGATCCACGTCGACAAGAAATCACTCGGGCAACGACTTTGGAGAGTGATCGCCAAAACCTTCAACTTTGAGTTTTAAAGCGATGATGCAATCTGTCTTGCCCGTTTGCTCTCATTTCCCTATTTACACTCTCGAATTTCCTAGTCGACGCACTTTGCCTCTAGTTAACTCATTGCATCAAGCATGAACTGAATTTCCCCTGTGGATCGGTTTTCGTTGTCGCTAACGGCCGTTAGGATGAATTCCTCGCGGTGTCGCGATCGGTGAAAACCGAACCCAAAATCGATCTTTCCCCTTTTTGAGCGATCCGTTGTCTGCTTTGGATCACGATCGCGACCCTAACCTTTGTGGAGAACTCTCATCGATGGCTGATGAATCCAAGAAACCTGAAGCTGCAGCACCACCGGCCGAACAAGCGCAGACGCAACAACCCGTGCAAGTTCAGGTGAACGACAGCAACACGTTAGCGACCTACGCAAACTTCTGCCGCGTCACCGGGTCGCCGGAAGAGCTGATCGTCGATTTCGGTCTCAACCCGCAGCCGATCGGCGTGCCGAAAGAGCCGATCGAAGTCAAGCAACGCATCATCGTCAACTTCTTTACCGCCAAGCGACTGCTGGCCGCATTGCAAATGTCGATCGCCCGTCACGAAGCCGTCTTTGGCGTGCTGGAAACGGACATCAACAAGCGTGTTCGCCCCGGATTGGCGCAGCAACAGAACGCTCCGCAAGCCGCACCCGCTCCCGCAGCCGAGTAGTCGGTTTTCGGCGGATCGCCGCCCAGACCGCAAAAATTCTTGAAACCGCGTGCCGTCCGATCTCGGCACGCGGTTTTTTTGCGCCTCATCGGTTACAACGGGCGTCTCCCGAACCTTTTCAGCCTAGTCCGAGCCCCGATCGATGCAGTACCCGCTCAACCTCAGCTTCAAGCTCTTGACCTTTGGCCAACGGATCGTCGCTACCGACGCCGACGGCAACGTGCTGATGTTCATCAAGCAAAAGATGTTCAAGCTGAAGGAAAAGGTCGAGATCTACAACGACGAGAAGCTGTCTCAGTTGATCTTTCGTATCGAAGCCGATCGGATGCTGGACTTCTCGGCCAATTACAGCTTCACCGACGCCGAAGGCAATCCCTGGGGATCGGTCCGTCGCAAGGGGATGCGATCGTTGTGGGCGGCGCACTACCAAGTGATGCAAGAAGGCCAAGTCGATATGGAGATCCGCGAAGAGAGCCCGATGAAGAAGGTGCTCGAAAGCATTCTCGGCGAGATTCCGCTGCTCGGCCTGGCCGCCGTCTATTTGCTCAATCCAAGCTACATCGTTTCCCGGCCCGATGGGACACCGCTCTTGAAACTGACCAAAAAGCCGGCGGTGTTTGAGGGCAAGTTTGTGCTCGAGAAGCTCAACGACATGCCCGAAGACGACGAGCTGCGGTCGCTGATGGCGCTGTTGATGCTGGTGCTGTTGGAACGCCGTCGCGGCTAACCGCGGGCCTGGGGGTGGACGATCAATCGTCGACCACACCGATCAACAAGTTTCCGAACAGGGCCGCATCGTCGTTGGTTAATTGACGCGATGCGTTACAGATCACGACCATGCGGTGTGGCTGGGCCGGCGCAGTCACGATCGCGGTGATCGTCCGCGGTGTGAACGGGTCACCGTCGGGCGGGTACGCGACGACGTCATTGTCCCTGCTGGTCCGCCACTGTCCGTCAGGCGTTTTCCAGCGTACCGTCATCCGCGTCAATCCGCGGCCTTGCTGGACCACTTGCACCTGAATCATGTAGCGGCGATTCGGCTCGGTAGGGAACGTCGCGATGCCGCTGGCGTCCTCCGCCGCGGTGATCGTCACTTGGCCGTCGCCGAGTACCACGTCTCCGCGTGCATCTCCGTTGTGCGTTTCCCAAACCGGTTCAACATCGAGCACGCTGGCGCCAATTTCGACATCGCCGGCCGCTGCAGTCGGTTCCGAGTCTGGTTGAGCCGATGGCCGCGTTTGCGGCGGAACCTTTGGCGCGGGTTTCTGCGTTGCGCCCGCGACGACCGACGTGATCAATCGGGAAATGCCCGGGATCTGCGTCTCCCAATGCGGATAGGTATCCTTGCCTTTCCAGAGTGCCTCGTCACCGGCTTCGGGCCACCAGCGGCCCTGTTCGCCATACAGCCAGACCAATCCGTCGCCGGATGCGATCGCAGCGTTCAGGTTCCGTTTCAGCAGTGCCAGCCGATCGGACCGAGCGGGCTCGAGGGTGTATCGGCCGGCAAGATCGGGATGGATGGCATCCAGATAGACCGGGAATGCAACGCGGACTTGATTGCTGTACTTTTCTCGATTCTCGCCGGAAACCAGTTGAACGCCGCGCTGGCGGACGGCTTGGGCACAGCTTTGAAATTGGCCGGCCGAAGTGAACCAATACCCGTTTTCGCAGCCATCGATCAGGGTGATCGAGGGTGGAAGCACATCCAACCAGCCGTCGACCAGTGCCGGCAACAGCCCATACGCGTGACCCGCCAAACACCACTGGGCATCGCTGCGGCCGACCGGGGAAGGCCCGCGATGGTGGTGGTCTTCGATCAAGTAGCTGAGCAGGAAGAACGTGCAAATTTCGGCATCGGGAAACTCCGCCGCAATCGCCTCCATCATCTCGCGGCCGCGGCGTCGGGTAGCGGTTTGGTAGTCGGCAAAGTCGTGCTCCGTGGCAGCCGCCTGTCGTGAATACTGAAATTGTCGGTGCGGATGCGTGTAGGGCTCAAAGTCCAACAAAAGCCCACGCAACCCTGCTTGACGGGCCAAGCGTGCGGCGATGCGATAGTGGTCGACGATCGTTTGCCAGCCGTCATCGTCGAACCAATCCACAGCCCCGGGATTCGCCTTGAGCAACAGAAAGTTGTCCGGCATCGATTCTTTGGAAACGGCCGCGGCAGCTTCGATCGATCGCCGGACATCCAATTGACTCCAGTCGTCGGTCCCGTGCGCGGTGGCCAACGGGTCCGGATTTCCTGAATCGGCATGCAGCGTCAACACGCAACCGGTCAGCGGCAATTCGCCAGGCATCTTGTCCAGATCGCGGGCGAACTGCGCGACGGTCGGCGCGTTCCATCCGCAAGTGATGATCCGCGGTGAGGGGGGCTGGGCATTCGCGGCGGAAACCCAGATGAGCCAGACGACGAGGAACGATTTTCGATGGACCATCCGATGATTGTAACCCGTTTGTCTCGACCCGCGTTCGCGTTCTGCCTGTAACACACACAACGAGTAACGGCGTGCCGGCCGAGGGCCTATTTCCTCACCGTGCTCATGCCCCCGTCGACCCCCAGCGTCTGGCCGGTGATCCACGGCCCGTCGGTCAATAAATAGTGGCTCATCGACGCGATATCGTCGATCGTTCCGGTGCGTCCGAGCGGATACCGGGCGGCCATCGCCTGCTCCTTTTCTTCGTCGCCAAAGAACTGGCTGGCCAACGGGGTGTCGACCAGCGCCGGCGCGACGCAGTTGACACGGATCTTGGGTGACAACTCGGCGGCCAGTGTCCGGGCTAGTCCCTCGACACCGGCTTTGGCGACGGCGACTGAGGCGTGTAGGGGGATTCCCAACTTGACTGCGACGGTGCTGTACAGCACGACGCTGGCCGCGTCAGCGGCCCGCAGCCCCTTCATCGCAGCCTGGATGCACTTGATCGCCCCGACGACGTTCAATTCAAAATCCTCCCGAAACGCTTCCGGCGCGATGCCACGGAACGATCTCAATCGAATCGATCCGGGGCAGTAGGCCAGCCCGCGGATCACGCCGGGAAGCAGCTCGCCGGAAATCTCGTCTCGGGTCACGTCGATTGCAACGTGCTTGACACCGGGCAAGGCACCGGCGTGCTCCCAGGTCCGGCTCAGGACGGTGACCGCGCAATCCTCTTGGACAAGCCGTTTGACAATCCCCAGCCCGATTCCGCTGCTGCCGCCGACGACGACAAACTCACCTTGACTCAACTCGTTACTCAATTTTGATCCACCGCGGTTGTGAACGCTTTAGTTCGTTACCCGACAGGGCCGGGCGATTGGGAAAGCGTAGAGCGCCGGCAATAGAGGTCTGGACCACGAAAAAACCCCGCGAGCGAGGCTCGCGGGGTGTCTGGGTCTTTCTCAGCGTTGATGCTGCCGTGCGACGACGGCAACCGGGGTTGATCGGTGCGATCTATTCGCGGGGGCGGATGGCACCGGTCAGGCCGCTGTAATCAATACGGTCGGTGTTGTGCCACAGCGGTTGTCCTCGTTCCACTCGGCTACGCAGCACTTCAATCTTCTCGGGGCTTCCGGCAGGAGCGTCGGTCGGCGAGAATCGGTCGTCTTCGTGGGGCACGAAGTCTTCGTCGTGTCCGTAACGAAGGATCGCCTCGAAGACGTTCTTGCATCTTGTCATGTCTTTCATTTCGTTCCGCTCAAAAATATCGGTTGGGGGGTTCGACAACTATGTCTGAACGACTTTGGTGCATCGGTCCAGGCAGACGCACGTGATTCGTCAACAGTCACTCTTTGTTAACAGTAACTTTTTGCCCACGGGCGCAACTTCGCGCAACCCGGGCTGGGACGAGGGGATTATTCACGTCGCTTGACGGGAGTCAAGAAAATTGTCGGGTGGTCCCACGCCGCCGCAGGACTCCGAAGGGGTGTGGAATGCTTTGATTTGCGGGCACCCGCAAGTGGCGAAAATCACCGCCGGAGCGGCCTGACGACGACGTCGCAAACCGGGTTCATGCCCCCTTCACGCGTCAAGGGGGCAGATCTTAACATAGGTGGCCCACCGCGGTGAATCCATTCACCGGCAGATCGTCAATGGGGCAGCCTACAAAATAACAGCTTTGGCGCGTGTCACCTTGCCGACTGTGGAAAATCGGTGCACAATCGCTAGGTTTTCGATCGCGCAGGGGTGGGAAAAAAGTTTCAATTTTTTCTTTGTCGCGGTTCCTTCGGTTCGACTATTTCGTAGTGGTGGTGCTAGGTATGTGGGTTCAGCGAACATTGACGCTTGCGGCCAAACCACGAGGATTCCATCTGGTGACCTCGGACGTCTTGAACGGTGTGCCCGAGATCGCGACCGTACAGACGGGACTGTTGCACGTGTTCATCCAACACACCAGCGCCTCACTGACGATCAACGAGAACGCCGACCCCGACGTCCGCGCGGATTTCGAAACGGCGATGAACCACGCGGTCCCCGAATCCCTGCCCTACGTTCATACGATCGAGGGTCGCGACGACATGCCCGCCCACGTCAAAGCAAGCATGATGGGGGCCAGCGTCCAGATTCCGATCGGCGGCGGGCGGTTACTGCTGGGCGCCTGGCAGGGGATCTATCTCTGCGAGCATCGCAACCACGGCGGATCGCGAAAACTGGTGTTGACGCTGACGGGCCTCTGATCGAATGGGATCAACCGGTTGGTCGCTCGCCGGGGCGTTACACCGGGAGACGCATCCGCCGATCAGCGGACCCGCTCGCTGCCGACGTGTTTGGGCACGTCGGCTTGGCTGCGGATCATCGAAGCGACCAACGCCGTCCAGCCGGTTTGGTGGCTGGCGCCGAGCCCCTTGCCGTTGTCGGCATGAAAGTACTCGTAGAACAGAATCAAGTCTTTCCAGGCGGGGTCGTCGCGGTAGCGAGTTTCCTCGCCGTGCGCCGGCCGGGCATCGTTTTCGTCGCGTTCGAACAGCGAAATGCAGCGTCTTTCCAATTCCCGAGCAACTTCCATCAGCGTCATGCTCTGCCCGCTGCCGGTCGGGCATTCCACCCGAAACGACTCCCCGTAAAACGCGTGGTAGCGTTTGAGCGATTGGATGATCAGGTAGTTCATCGGGAACCAGATCGGCCCACGCCAGTTGCTGTTGCCGCCGAACATCCCGCTCTCACTCTCACCGGGAACGTATTGGACTTCGTGATGTTGACCGCCGAAGTCGAACACGAAGGGTTCGGCGCCGTGGGCGGCGGACATGCTGCGAATTCCGTAGGGCGAGAGGAACTCGGTTTCGTCCAGCATCACGCTCAATAGGCGTCGAAAGCGGTCTTCGCTGGGGATCGCCAACAATCGTCGCGAGACCTTCGTCTCCTCGGGATCTTCGCCCTCCATGTACGTCATGTGTTGCGTCAGGTCGGGGCGACTGTTCAAGAACCATTTCATCCGTCGCTTGAAACCGGGCAACTTGTCGATGATGTGTTCTTCCAGAATCACGCCGGTCGTCAGGGGCAACAGCCCGACGAGCGAGCGCACGCGGATCGGAATGGATTGTCCGTCGACATACAGGTGGTCGTAATAGAACCCTTCGGTCTCGTCCCAAAGTCCCGAGCCGTCCATGCTGTTCATCGCCTCGGCAATGGCGATGTAGTGTTCAAAGAACTTGCTGGCCATGTCGCCGTAGGCTTCGTTTTCATCGGCCAGCTCGATCGCCATCCGCAACATGGTCCCGCAATAGAACGCCATCCAAGCGGTCCCGTCGGCCTGTTCCAGGTGACCGCGCGGCAGCGGTTTGCTGCGGTCGAACACGCCGATGTTGTCCAGCCCGAGGAAGCCGCCGGAAAAGATGTTCTTGCCACGTGGGTCTTTGCGATTGACCCACCAGGTGAAATTCAGCAGCAGTTTTTGAAACGCGCGGGCGAGAAACAATTTGTCCCGATGGTGTGGCGGACCGCTGGCCTTGTAGACCTGCCAAACGCCCCAGGCGTGGACGGGCGGATTGACATCGTCGAGATGCCATTCGTAGGCCGGGATTTGGCCATTGGGGTGCATGTACCATTCACGCAAGAACAAGATCATCTGATCTCTGGCGAATCCATAATCCAAGTGAGCCATCGGAACCATGTGGAAGGCCAGGTCCCAGGCGGCGTACCAGGGGTACTCCCATTTGTCCGGCATCGAGATCACGTCGCGGTTGAACAGGTGACGCCACTCGCTGTTGCGTCCCTGTTTGCGTGCTTCATTGGCCGGCGGACCGTTGGGATCACCGTCCAGCCAGGTGCGAACGACGTAGTGATAGAACTGTTTCGTCCACAGCAATCCGGCATAAGCTTGGCGGATGACCGGGCGCCGGCACTCGGCGACCGAATCCGGGATGCGAGTTTTGTAAAACGCATCGGCTTCGCGCTTTCGCGTCTCAAAGATCGAATCAAAGCGTTCGCCCAATGCGGCCGCCGAGAACTTCGCGATGTCGCCGCCACAGTCTTCCTTGATGATCGGCTCGTGGGTGCCTGACAATCGCATCTTGATCGTCTTGGTCACGCCCGGCAGCACCAGATCCAGTCCGTAGGCGGCGCACTTGGTCCCGCGTTGATCCGGGTTGACGGTTTTGACTTCGCCCTTGACGACGTAGTGGTGGAACGCGTCTTTGTAGTAGTCCGATTCCGACGGCAAGTCGGGATGGCGGCTGGCATTGGTTTCGTTGTCGGTGAACAGCCACGCCCAGGTTTCCGGGGTGCCCATGCAATCGCAAGCGAACCAGAATTCGTTCAGCGATTCGTGAAAGGTTTTGACCACGTCGCCGACCAGCTTCATCGTCGGCCGGGTCGTGCAGCCTTCATCGGTGCATTGCCAGGTCCACGTGTTGCGAAAGAACAACTGGGGCAACACGTGCAGCACGGCGGGCTGCGGTCCGCGGTTGGTGATGTTCAGTCGGATCAGGATGTCATCGGGACCGGCCTTGGCGTATTCGACTTCGACATCAAAGTAGCGTGATTGGTCAAACACGCCGGTATCGATCAATTCGAATTCCGGTTCGGTGCGTTCCCGACTGCGCGAAACATCGACCAATTCGTCGTACGGATAAATCGCGTGCGGGTACTTGTACAAGCCCCGCATGTAGCTGTGCGTGGGCGTGCTATCGAGATAGTAATAGCACTCCTTGACGTCTTCGCCGTGGTTGCCTTCGGGGCCTGTCACGCCGAACAGCCGTTCCTTGAGAATCGGGTCGCGGCCGTTCCAGAGGGCGACCGAAAAACACAATCGACCTTCGCGGTCACAGATGCCCAGCAATCCGTCTTCGCCCCAGCGGTAGGCCCGACTGCGGGCATGATCGTGGGGAAAGTAGCTCCACGTCGCGTCACCGCCGTCGCTGTAATCTTCGCGAACCGTCCCCCATTGTCGCTCCGACAGGTAGGGTCCCCAGCGCTGCCAATTCTGAAGGCGTTTGGCGCTTTCGTCTAAACGTCGGTCTTCGGCAGTCATGGGCATCGGATCCGTGCGAGCGGGACTTGGTATGCAAACGGTGAAACGGTCATCAACGGAGCCGAGGGCGCTCGCAGTGTGATGGCCCGTTCCTGCCGCTCAAATCGTAGCGGATCGGCGTGAGCGGCCTGTCGATTGAAGCCCGCACGCGTCGGCAAGGGGCCACGCGGCGCCCCTCGCTAACGCGGCGCCGCTCGCTAATGCGGCGCCGCTCGCTAACGCGGCGCCGCTGACATGATCACGCTGATTTCGGAACATCGATTCAATCGACAGGCACTCAATCGACAGGCCACGAGCCTCTCCGGGCTCACGCAGCGTTTAAACGTTGACGGAATCCTAGGCTTCGTCGAGCAGGTCGACCGCGGCAAAGGACTGGCCTTCGAGCATCGCCAAGCTGGCGCCGCCGCCGGTGCTGACATGGCTGACCTGGTCGGCGAATCCCAGTTGGTCCACCGCTGCGGCACTGTCACCGCCGCCGATGATGCTGATCGAATCGCTGTCGGCGACCGCTTGGGCGACGGCTTTGGTCCCGGCGTCAAACGGCGGCTTCTCAAACACTCCCATCGGGCCGTTCCAGACGATCGTCTTGGCCGAAGCCAGGATTTTCGAGTACTGGGCGCTGGTCGCCGGTCCGATGTCCATGCCTTCAAAGCCGTCCTTGATTTCGCCCGCCGGCACGATCTCTTTGTTGCATCCCTCGGGGTCCCCGAAATCGTCGCCGCAGTGGGTGTCGACCGGCAACACCAATTTGTCGCCGCCCTTGGCGATCAGTTCCTTTGCCAGATCGACCTTGTCTTTTTCGACCAGACTGTTTCCGACCGCTTCGCCCTTGGCCAATGAAAACGTGTAAGCCATCGCGCCGCCGATCAGCACGGCATCGCAGATCCCCAGCAAGTTGTTGATCACGTTGATCTTGTCGCTGACTTTCGCGCCGCCCAAGATCGCCACAAACGGTCGTTCGGGGTTGGCGATCGCGTCGCTGAGGTATTGAATTTCTTTGGCGACCAGATGTCCGACGACCCGGGACTTGCCGGCCATCGCTTCGGGCACCGCGACCATCGAGGCGTCTTTGCGGTGACAGGTTCCGAAGGCGTCGTTGCAATAGACATCAGCCATGGCGGCGAGTTTGCCGGCAAACTCCGCGTCGCCTTTCTTTTCACCGTCGTTGAAACGCAGGTTTTCCAGCACCAGCACGTCGCCGTCGGACAGTGCGGCCGCTTTCGCTTCGGCGTCGGCCCCAACGGTGTCACTGGAAAAAGCGACGGTTTTGTCCAGTAGTTCGCCGAGACGTATGGCGACCGGGGCGAGCGAAAACTTTTCGACGTCCGACGGCTCTCCCTTGGGGCGCCCGAGGTGGCTCATCAAGATCAGCTTGCCGCCACGATCGATGACGCTCTTGATACTCGGCAAGGCCATGCGGATGCGTCGGTCGTCGGTAATCGTTTGGTTGTCATCGAGTGGGACGTTGAAGTCGACTCGCATCAGCACGGTTTTGCCTGCCACGTCAACTTGGTCAATCGTTTTCTTCGCCATCGGTCGTTCGGGTGTAAGGGGGAGAGTTACCTGCACTGCTGGATGCGATTATCGAGATCCGGTCTGCAGTGTCGAGTCCCGGCAACTTGAAGGAATCTGGGCAAGAAATCTGAAATCATGCCGCGAATTCTCGCTGGGGGCCCGGGAAAAAGCTCGGCCGGGAGGGCCCACCGGTTTTCTCTCAACTCCTTTACCGACAATCGCCGAATCCTAATCCGGTGGGATGGTGGCCGATTCGGCCGCTGACTCCGAACGCAATCCGGGGATTTTGGTGGCCAAGACGACGGGACACACGATCGCGCGCCTTCGGCACGTCTCCGCTACCCCCGCGTCGCGGCCATGCGGCCGGGCTGTGCGGTACGCCCGGGCGGTGCACTACGCCCAGTCCATGCTGGCACTGTTGGCCGTTTGCTGGGCGATTTCTGATTCGCCCTGCGCCGCGGAAGGTCCGGCGGGAAAATCCCGCTATCGCTCGGCCACCCACGCTCACTCCAGCGGGGGCGATCGCGGCGACACCAACGATGGCGAGCCGAACTCCGATCTGTTCGGGCTCCGCTCGCTATTTGGCGGAAACGAAGACGGAACCCCATCGCATCGGGATGAATTACTCGACGCCTTGCCGATGGACCGGCTGACCACGCACGCCAAGGTCAAACTGGCCGGGGTGACCGAGAAACCGACGCTGTACCGGCGTTTGCCCACCCAAGCGATTCGCTGTGACGAAGAACTGTTTCTATTTCTGACCCGAAAACCCGAGGCGATCATCGGGATTTGGGATTTGATGGGGATCACCAACGTCCAGGCGACCCGCACCGGGCCGTACCAACTCGACGCGGTCGACGGCAGCGGCACGACCTGCCAGATCGACTTGCTTTACGGCGATCGCAATCTGCACGTGTTCATGGCCGACGGGATGTACGATGGAAAATTTGTGCAGAAACCGATTCTCGGCAAGGGCGTGTTCGTCTTCAAAAGCACCTATGCCGTCGCGGCCGACGGATCGACCACCGTCACCGGCACCCTGGATTGCTACATCAAATTCGAGAGCCTGGGGGCCGACATCATCGCCCGTTCCCTGGGCGGACTGATCGGAAAATCGGCGGACCACAACTTCGTCGAAACGGCAAAGTTCATCAGCCAAATTTCTCAGGCCTGTGAAAAAAACCCCGAGGGGATGCTGGAAATGGTCGACCGCATGCCACAGATCGATGCCCAAACCAAAGCCGAATTCGCCCGCACGATCATCAGCGTCTCGCAGCGATACTTGGCAAGAACGCTGCCGACGGCCAAACTCGTGCAGGACCGTGGCATCCAAGCGACGCAGCGCTAGCGCCAACGATCGGCGGGCGACCGACCGCTGGCGTCGCAACTTCGCAGTCGACAGTCTCACGGTGCGACATCTCCTCCCTTGAGTGGTCTCCGATGAGCAAAGGCATTATTCCCAAGTCGCTGTTTGCGTTTCTGCGCAAATTGAAACAGAACAACGATCGCGACTGGTTCGCCGAGCACAAAGAGCTCTACCAGCAGAACGTGCTCGGGCCGGCCGTCGAACTGGTCGCGCGGCTGGAAAAACCGCTCGCCCGCTGCGCCCCGATGCTGCACGTGTCCCCCAAAACGCACAACGGCTCGGTGCTGCGGATTTACCGAGACACACGATTCGGCAAGGACAAAACACCCTACAAGACCAACGTCGGCATCTCGTTGCGGCACCAGGCGGGCAAAGACGTCCACGCCCCCGGCATCTACCTGCACCTGGAACCGGCGGAGTGTTTCATCGGGGCCGGCACGTGGCGGCCGGAAAGCAGCGTTCTGGCGTCCATCCGGGCCGCCATCGATGCGGACCCGAAAGCCTGGAAACGCGCCCGCGACAATCAAGCGTTTCGGGCGGATTTTGATTTTGTCGGCGAAAGTCTGAAAACGGCCCCCCGGGACTACCCCAAGGACCATCCGCTGATCGAGGACCTGCGCCGCAAGGACTTCGTCGCGATCGCGCCGCTGAGCGAGGCGGAACTGACCGGCGATGCGATCGTGGATTTGATCGTCCAGCGGGTCAAACAGGCCCGACCGCTGATGCGTTTCTTGTGCGATTCGATCGGCGTGCCGTATTGAACCGCCCGTGCTACCCTATACGCTCTCCTGAAGCCGCCGCTTCCGCCCCTCTACTCTTAAGCCCGCCTTTTTATCGTGAATCCAGCTGCTGATCCCGAACCCAAGCCGATTCCGCCGGCCGATCTTGAGGTCAAAGACGCGCAATTGATTTTCAATTCCGTCTGGAAAGAATTGGAGTTTGAAAAAGGGAAATTGAACCTCCGGTTCCCCACCGAGCTGATCTTGCTGGGGGGGGCCCCGGGTGCGGGCAAGGGCACCAACACCGACTTCATTCGGCAAGTCCGCGACATCACCGCCAAACCGATCGTCGTCAGCGAGCTGCTCAACTCACCCGACGCCAAGGCGATCAAGGCCCAGGGCGGCATGGTCGGCGACCGTGAAGTCGTCTCGCTGGTGTTCCGCAAACTGCTCGAACCGGAATTCCAAAACGGCGCGATCCTGGACGGTTTCCCCCGCACCAAGGTCCAGGTCGAATGCCTCAAGGCGCTCTACGACCGCATGAAATCACTCCGCCGCGAGTTGATCGACAATCCGAACGTCGAACACATGAAGCCGCCGGTGTTTCACATCATGGTGCTGTTTGTCGACGAATCCGAGAGCGTCAAACGCCAACTCTCGCGCGGACGGCAAGTCATCGCGCACAACGAAGAGGTCGCGCGGAGCGGGATCGGCGAGCTCTGGGAAGAACGGGCCACGGACTTCAACGAAGCCCTGGCGCGAAACCGCTATCGAGTCTTCAAAGAAAAAACCTACGACGCGCTCGTCTCGCTCAAACAGATTTTCCACTTCCACTTCATCAACGCCCAAGCCGATCTGGTCGTTGTCCAAGAAAACATCCTCAACGAACTCGAGTACCAAAGTTCACTCGAACTCGATCCGCGAACGTTCCACGCCATCGGCGACATTCCGCTGGCCAGCGACATCGTCCAACACGCCCGCCGTGATCTGGTCCGCCGTCTGGACGGCTATGAATACGACCACGGAGAGATTTTCCATGCCGTCGTCGAATTGATCGAAGCCAAATTGGTCCCGATCATCCTCCGGCACGCCATTTCCGGACGGGCCACGATCAGCAGCGAAGACCCGGTCTTGGACAACCCGCTCGCCCTGCAGATGTTGATCGACATCTTTTCCGAACGGGGCTATCACGCGATGATCGATGTCCGCCGCCGAGCGATCCCCGAACGAGTCGACTTGGAGACCGGCAGGATTTCCTGCTGCCAAAAGAAGGTCTATCGAATCGCGCTCTATTTCAAAGGCAGCGAAATCCGCCGCGGTTAGCGGAGACGTCCCCAAAGGGATCTCGGTGAGTAGCCGGCGGTATGAAAGAGGTGTACACCGCCGGAAGAACAAGTGGCGTAAGCTTCCAGCTTGCGACCCCTGCACCGCAAGGTGCACACGTCCGCACCTACTGTCCTTCGCCAGACAGCGACAGATTTGCCTCAGGCAAATTTTAGCGGTTGCATCGCGTGCCCGATCATGCTTGCCGCAACGATTCTCACGCCTGGCGACCGCTTTCCCTGCACTCTCTTGCATCGGCTCGGCAAGACGCGTGAAGTTGTCGAGGCGAAAACGTCGATTTTCATGACGTGTCTCCCTCGGTCATCTCCGCTCCGGCGCGTCGTCCATGCTTCAGTCCCATCCCACCATCACCAGCTACCGTGGCATCACCGGGCAACCGAAGCGCGGCCTGCAGTCGGTGGGAAAATCGACTCAAGACTGGATCCAGCGGGTTCGCGCCCGCGGCCGGCAACTCGCATCGCTCGACGAGCGAACATTTCGATCCTCCGCCTCACAGTGTCGCGACCGGATTCGATCTCGGGATGATGCCCTCGTCCGGGACAACGCGATCGAATCGTTTGCCTTGACCGGCGAGGCGTTGCGGCGGGCCACGGGCATGTCGTACTACGACGTCCAGCTGTGCGGCGGTTTCGTGCTGGCCGCCGGGACCATCGCCGAGATTCAAACGGGAGAAGGCAAAACGATCACGACGGCGCTGCCGACGGTACTGCATGCCTGGTCGGGGCGTGGCGTGCACGTCGCGACCACCAACGACTACCTCTCCCGCCGCGACCACGACGAACTCAAACCGGTCTATGACTTGCTCGGGTTCAGCGTCGGACTGCTGCAACCCCAAGGACCCGTCGAAGAGAAAATTGAAGCCTACGCCCGCGACATCACCTATGGCCCGGGCTATGAATTCGGATTCGATTTCCTGAAGGATCAATTGGCACTTCGTGCTCGTCACCGAACGCGACTCGGTGAACGATTCCTCCACTCACTGCAAGGGATCGACAGCCGTGAAGCGATGCCCGCCCAACGCGGACATGCGTTCGCGATCATCGACGAAGCCGATAGCGTGTTGATCGACGAAGCCACCACACCGCTGATCTTGGCCGGGGGTAAAAGCAGCGCCGCGACCTCGCCGGCCCTGTATCAATTTGCCCGCCGCATCTCAATGAACTTGAGCGAAGAGGATGACTACATCATCGACCCGATCAAACGCACAATTCGGTTGACCCCCGACGGCTGGAAACGTATTCACCAATCGTTTGATTCACGGCCGCCGGGTCAACTCGCCCGCCCCTGGAGCCAATTGGTGGAAAACGCATTGCGGGCCGAGCAGATCCTGCAATGCGACGTCGACTACGTCGTGCAAGAAGGCCAGGTCCTGATCGTCGACCAAAACACGGGCCGCATCCACGACGAACGAAAATGGAGCAGCGGGTTGCACCAGGCAGTCGAGGCCAAAGAACAAGTCGAGCTGACCGATGAAAATGAAACGCACGCCCGCATCACTCGGCAACGCTACATCGGGTTTTACGAAGGTGTCGCGGGTCTGACCGGAACCGCTTCGGACAGCGCATCGGAACTGCGAGAATTCTATCGATTGCCGGTCGTGCGGATCGAAACCAACAAGCCCTGCGTCCGTCAGCAACTTCCACTGCGATGCTTTGATTCGTGCCAGCGAAAATTCGACGCGATCGCCGATGACGCGGCAGGGCGCAGTCGCCGCGGCCAGCCGGTCTTGATCGGTACCGGGACGATTCACGAAAGCAAACTGCTGAGTCGCCGTTTGACCGAGCAAGGAATTGCGCACGTCGTTCTAAACGGCTTGCAAGATGAAGAGGAAGCGTCGATCGTCCGCCGGGCCGGCGTCTCGGGAGCCGTAACCGTCGCGACGAACATGGCCGGTCGCGGCACCGACATCAAACCCGACGCCCAAGCCTTGGCGGCCGGAGGACTGCACGTCGCGGCCGCCGCGATGCACGCCTGCCAGCGGGTCGATCGCCAACTCGCCGGCCGCGCCGCCCGCCAAGGCGACCCGGGAAGCTGCCAGTTTTATGCCGCCGCCGATGACGAAATGATTCAATCGCGCGATCCGGATTTGGCGGCGGAAATGCGTGCCTCGGCCGGACCGACCGGTGAATGTCGCAAAGACTTCTCTGTCGCGCTGCGGCGACTGCAACGACAAGCCGAAGCCGATGCGCTGGTGCAGCGGCAACGCATGGTCGCCCATGACGATTGGATGGAATCGGTGCAATCGTCGCTGGCCAGACGCGCCTGAGGAAATCGGCAACACGGCTCAAACCAAGGAGGGCACGCCGAACGTCACCATGAACATCACTGCCCCACACCTCTTCAGCGGCCTGCTGGTCGTTTGTTGTTGCGCATGTCATTTCCTGGGCGCCGACCACTGTCATGCCACGCCACCCCGCCACACCCAAATCGACGCGCCAAAGCAGATCGACACGCCGGCGGAACACCTCGACAGCTTCAGCGGATTCACCGAGCCGTTTCGCGAAATCAAACTCTGCGTCGCTGAGAGCGGCTCGGTCGACACGGTCTTGATCCATCGCGGAATGACGGTCGATGCGCGGCAGTTGCTGATGACGCTCGACTGCGACGTGTTACAGGCGAACCGAAACGTTGCCGCCGCCAAGGCCGAATCCACATCACGAATCGATGCCCTGACCATCGAATCCGATTTGAAGCAACAGCGCTATGAAAAACTTCAACAACTGCTCGACGATGGTGCGGGCAGTGTCGAAGAGGTTCGCCGCGCGAAAGCCGATGCGTCGGTGGCCATGTTAGAGGTCGAAGCGGCGCGGCAAGAGATGCGGCTGAGAAAACTGGAATTGCGTGAAATCGAAGCTCGCATCGAGCAACGACGGGTCTACAGCCCGATCTCCGGCGTGATCACCGACGTGACGAAGCAGCCTGGAGAGTACGTGTCACAGCAAGAACCACATGTCGCCACCGTTGTGCAACTGGATCGATTGCGTGTCACGCTGTTTGTGCCAACCTCGGTCGCCGGTTGGCTGGATTCAATGACAGAGGTTGACCTGTGGCTGACGGAATCCGATCAACGTTGCGTCGGTCGCATCGACTATGTCGGTGTCGTGACCGAAGCGGACAGCGGACGAGTGCGTGTCGACCTGCTGATCGACAACCCGAATCGTCACTATCGAAGTGGAGTGCGCTGTCAATTGAGGACCACCCGCGAGAGGATTCGCCCGGCAACGCTGACGCCCACACCAAGGGACTAGCACAGCGATGGACCAACTGCGAAGCGACACCGCGCAGATGCCCCTGGCGATCGGCCGGACCATTCGGCCCCGCCACGACGAAGGTGCCGATGCCCCACAACAGCTGCACTGGATCGCGGACCTCCAGACGCGACTGATGGGGTTGCTGTCGCGCGGCCAGAACCTTCATCGGACCATCGCCGACGCGCTGCGTCTGCAGGCGGAGCGCCCCGCGGTACGGGGCGTTCTGCTGGTGCGACGTGCCAACAACGGCGTTCTTTCGATTGCCTCGCATACGCTGGATGCGGCGAAACACGACGTCCACAAACTCCAGGCGTGGTTGTTGCCAAGGGCGACCGAATCGCTGGCCGAGGGGCGACCGGTGATCGCGTCAAGCGTCGACGACCGGTTGGAATGCATCGCGTTGGCCACGAGGTCGTTGGAATTTGCCGCCGTCGTGACCGTCGTGGAATGGCCGATCGGCAATGCACAGCGGGCGATCGAGTTGAGTGTCGCCCAGACCGTCCTGAGCTTCCTTCAATACGCATCACAGCAACAGCGACTTGAGGAATCGGCCGGCCAAACACGGATGGCCGCGGCGACGCTCGAACTGGTTCAGCGCATTCAAGACGCGGAAACGATTGATCAGGCATGCCTGGTCACCGCGGCACAGCTGCAAAAACACCTTGCATGCGACCAGGTATTCGTCGGCTCGGTCGGGCGGCGACGGAGCCGCGATGCGGCGGGTGCCTGCCACGTCAGGGCGGCGTCCAAGTTGCCGACGATCGACCCCTATTGCGAAACCACGCTCAACATGAAAGCAGTCTTGGATGAAGCGGTCGGACGCGGAACGATCGGCTCCTGGCCGCCGTTGCCCGGATTCCGGACGCATCAATTGTTGGCCCACAAACAGTTTGCCGGTCGCGATTCTTTGGTGATCACGGTCCCCTTGAAAGACCGCGAAGGACAAATCATCGGAGCGTTGGCAGCCACCGGCCGACGTGAATTAGCCACCGTTCCGGAATTCACGCGTTTTCTTTCGGCCATCGAACAACCCGTGGGAGAGGCGTTGAGTGTTGTCGCGCGACATCAAGGTAGCGCCGCCGGCCGGATGCTTCGCGGCGTGATTGCGAAACAACATCGCGCGAAGCAGATCGTCGCGTTGCTCGTCATGCTTGCCGCCGGCATCATGCTGGCCTGTCCCTGGCCGTATTCGATTCGATGCCAAAGCGTGACCGAACCGGTTGAACGCCGATTCTGCGTCGCGCCGCATGACGGATTGCTGGAAACCACCTTGGCCGAACCGGGCGACGTGGTGCGTGCGGGACAGTGTCTTGCAAACCTGGACGGCAGCGAGATCTTGTGGGAACTGGCCGGCGTGACGGCGGAACACTCGCGGGCCGAAGCGCAACGGGACTCGCACCAAGCCCGCTACGAAACACCGCAAGCGGTGATGGCCGACTTGCAAGCCCGAGCCTTGGCGAACAAGAAAGAACTCTTGCGGTTCCGGCAATCGAATCTTCAAGTCCGCAGCCCGATCGACGGCATCGTCCTGTCGGGAAGTCTGGATCGGCGAGAAAACTATCCGGTGACCAAGGGACAAGTGTTGTATGAGGTCGCACCACTGGAGCGTCTGCGTGTCGAGGTGGCGGTCCCCGCCGAAGAGGTCACGCACGTCGAAGTCGGTGACCGCGTGACGCTGTTTCTGGACGGCATGGGAAGCAAGACCGCGGAAGGAACGATCGACAAGATCCGCCCCCGCGCCGAAGTGCGGGATCAACGCAACGTCTTCGTCGCCGAAGTGATCCTGGGAAATTCCGATCGAACCCTGCGTCCCGGCATGCAAGGAACCGCAAAGGTCAGCACCGATTCAAAACGCATCGCATGGATTTTGTTTCATCACGCCGCGGAGAAAGCCAGGGCGGCCTGGTTTTTCTGAAGCGCGGGAGGATGTCTCAAATCTCAAATCTCAAATCTCAAATCTCAAATCTCAAATCTCAAAACCTGAAACCTGAAACCTGAAACCTGAAACCTGAAACTTGAAACTTGAAACTTGAAACTTGAAACTTGAAACTTGAAACTTGAAACTTCTCTCCCCCCCGCCCCGCACCACACCGTCGACGTCCTTGGGACCTACCCCTCGGTTCGCGATGACGTGCGTGTCTCGGTCCAGGTTTATGGTGGGCGGACGTGTTATCTGATCGAAGACGTGTTGTGCAGCAAGTTCTATCGACTCGGACTTGCCGAATACACGTTCGTTTCGTTGTTGGATGGTCAAACGACGATCGCCGACGCGATAGGCCAGACGGCCGAGATCTGCGGCAGCGATGGTCTGGACGAACGCGAAGTCGCCACGCTTTGCAAGTGGCTGCTGGAATGTTCCATCATCACGACCGAACAGTCGCGTTCCGAGAATCGGCTGGAGGAGGGGCGTGTCAAACAGCAGACGCGCAGACTGCTGGGCAGCGTCAATCCGATGATCCAGAAGATTCCGCTGTTCAATCCGATGCCGGTTTTGCGTCATCTGGATCCGTTGGCCAAACTTTTTTTCGGCGTCTGGGGGTGGGTGATCTGGATTCTTGTGGTCGGCCGCGCGGCGTTTGCACTGTGGGGATCGTGGGACGAGTTCTCTGGCGCCGGGGTCCACGTCCTGGCGCGGGAGAACTGGTTGGTGCTGTTGGCGACCTGGTTGGGGTTGAAGCTGATTCACGAGGCCGGTCACGCGTTGGCCTGTCGTCGATTCGGAGGCCATGTCCGCGAGTCGGGGATCGTGCTGATTCTCTTTGCACCGATGCCCTATGTCGATGTGACCAGCGGCTGGAGAATCGACGGCAAGTGGCAGCGGGTTTTGATTTCGGCGGCGGGAATGTACGCCGAAATCTTCTGTGCGGCGATCGCGGCGTTGGTGTGGACATCCAGCTTCGATCCGTTGGTCCGTCAGCATGCGATGAATGTAATTGTGACCGCATCGGTGATGACGCTGTTGGTCAACGCGAACCCGTTAATGCGTTTCGACGGGTACTACATGATGACCGACGCCCTGGAATTGCCCAACCTGGCGACGCATGGACGGCAGTGGCTGGCCACTGCGACGCGTCGCTATTTGCTTGGAATGGATGTCCGCAGTCCCGATCGAAGCGAGGGCAGTGCGGCGGTCGTGGTCACGTATGCCATCGCATCGCTGCTGTGGCGCTGGCTCGTCTGTCTCTCACTGCTCCTCTCGGCCGAAGTGTTGATGCACGGGGTGGGAAAAGCGATCGCGATCGTCGCAATCGGATTGTGGGCGGGATTGCCGTGTTACCGCTGGATCCTCATGATCATGAAAAACCGCTCGGTGCGTTATCGCCGCATGGCGTGTCTCACCGCGGTTGCCACCGGAACCTGCTGGATGTGCTGGTCGGTCGTGCCGTGGTACTCGCGTGGAACCGTACCGCTGGTCGTCGACTACCACCGTCCGTACGAAGTACGAATCGGCGCGGATGGATTCTTGGACCAACTTTCGGTTTCAGTCGGAGACGTTGTCTCGCGCGGACAGATCCTGGCTCGGCTGAGCAATCGCGAACTGGAGCTGGAGTACCGCGATGTGTTGTTGGATCTGGAAACATCCGATGCACGCTATCGAAGCTTTCTCAGTGCCGAATCGATCGCCGCGGCAGGTGTGGAGCAGAAGGTGCAAGCGGCGCTGCGAAGCCGATTGGTACAACTGCAACGACAACTCGCCGGGCTGGTCGTTTGCTCGCCGGCGGACGGTGTGATTGCGCAGTGTGATGTGGAATCGTGTTTGGGGACGTACATCCACCGGGGCGAACGTTTGTTGGTGATCGGATCCCATGGAAGCGAAAAAATGCTGGGGCTCGTCGATCAAGCCGATGTCGACGCATTTCGGCGTGCCCAAGCTCAACGTGTCGATGTCCGCTTGTGGGGCATGGGCGAGCGACCGATCGCGGGCCGAATCGATCGCGTGTTGCCGCGGGCCGAACTGTCGCTGCCGCACGCCGCCCTGGGGGCTGATGCCGGAGGCCCGTTACCGGTTCGACCGAACCCGCAGGCGACTGGTGATTCGGATGCGATGGAGTTGATCGCTCCCAGGTTTCCGGTGCTGATCGATCTGGTCGGCGGCGAAACCGACCGCGTGATGCCCGGACAAACCGGCTACGCGCGGCTGGTTTATCGCGACGGCACCCTGGGACGAGCCGTCCGGGATTCGTTGACCGACTGGATTGAAGACAAACGGGCGATGTTGAGAATGCATCGTTAGCGTATAACAGGGCATCGCGCAAACTCCGCCCCCTTCGACTCGGTTCACCCGCCATGAACTTGACGACCGCTCAATTGACCGCGCAGACCGGCGTGGAACGGGATCATTGGACCGCGTTGGGGACCATGGTTTCGACGTGGACCGCGGCGGGACTTTATTCGTTGCGTTGGCAAGAACGCCCAGGCCTTCATCAGGGGCCAGGCGCCGATGACGGGCCAGGCGACGTTGACGCTCGCGTGGAAGATTTGGATCAACGGTTGCGCGAGTACTTCACGACCGGCCACGCAGATTTCGATGCCATCGAGGTGGACACACAGGGCTGGACGCCGTTTACCAAACAGGTCTATCGGTGTTGTCGAGCGATCGCACCGGGCACGACGATCACCTACCAGGAACTGGCGCGGCGGGCGGGCAACAAGGCAGCCAGCCGCGCGGTCGGGGCGGCGATGGCACGCAACCGCATTCTGTTGGTCATCCCCTGTCACCGAGTGGTCAGCACCGGGGGTGGCTTACGAGGCTTCAGCGCGCCGGGCGGGCTGCAGACCAAACAGTTTCTCTTGGACTTGGAAACAGAATGAGCGAAACGCGGTTCGCGTTCGGCGAAAACTGGACGTCGTTTCTAAACCATCTGGACGAAGATCGCATCGACCAGGCATGCCGTTCGTTGACCGGACTGCTGTGTCTTGATGACGCCGCCGGACGTCCGCTGGAAGGTCAACGATTCCTGGATCTCGGCAGCGGCAGCGGACTGTTTTCCCTAGCCGCCTCTCGTTTGGGGGCGGAGGTCGTGTCGATCGACTTTGATCATCACAGTGTCGCCTGCACGGAACAACTCCGGCAGCGTGAATCGACGGACCCGACGAAGTGGGAAATTCTTCAGGGGTCCGCGTTGGATGAATCGCTGATGGAATCGCTGGGACCATTTGATGTCGTCTACAGCTGGGGTGTGCTCCATCACACCGGGCGAATGGATCGCGCGATCGAACTGGCAGCGGCGCGGGTGGCGGTCGGTGGACGATTTGCGATCGCGATCTATAACGACCAGGGCGGCGGCAGTCGGCGTTGGCTAAAGATCAAGCAGATCTACCATCGATTGCCGAAGTGGGCGCGCCCCGTTTGGGTCACGGCGGTAGCGTCGTGGTACGAATTCAAATTCGCACTGGCCCGGCTGGTCGGCGGTCGCAACCCGCTGCCTTTCGCCGACTGGCGGAAAAAGCGAACCGATCGCGGCATGTCGGCGTGGCACGATTGGGTCGACTGGATCGGCGGGCTGCCCTTTGAAGTTGCCAAACCTGAAGCCATCATCGTGCCGTTGGTCGCCAAGCATTTCCAGCTGATCAACCTGACCACCGTCGGCAACGGCTGGGGCTGCAACGAATACGTCTTCAAAAAAGTGGCGTAAGCTTTCGGCTTGCGAATTCCAGGCTGAACGCAAGCTGGAAGCTTACGCCACTTGGTCGCTTAGGCCACTTGCTTGACCGCTTCGGTCAGTTCTTCGATGAACCGTTCCCGATCGACCGGCGACACGAGATAGAAGCGCGAGGCGGTGCTGATTTTGACCCGCCGCACCGACAGTGCCGGTCCACTCAACCAGCTGCTGCTCGGCTCGATCGCCTTGACCTGATGCAGTGGGACGCGTTGAAACAGGATGCCGCAACGGATCGACAACGTGTCCGGCAGGATGGTGTATCGACAAGGGACGGTGAACATGCCCGTGACCAGCAGGGTCCCGGCTCCGGCCAGCAGGCAAATCAGGGCGTCCTGCTGCCGGCCCTGTTGCAACAGCAGGGCCGTCAAGCCGACACAAATCAGCGGCCCCAGCATCAGCAGGACCGCGATCCACCAATCCACGGCTGAAACATAGACGGATTGACGTGGCATCGTCGTGGCGTGGCCGGGTGCCGCGTCATCGGTCATGGAGCTGACTCGTTCGGGTCGATGGGATCACCGGGTGGCAATTCGTCTTCGTCCGTGGCTGCTTCATTCAAGGCCTCTTCCTCCTCCTTCATCACCTGGACGGCTTCTGCCATGGCGGCGGCAAAGTCGACGATTTCGTCACGTTGCGCCCGGGTCACACTCAGATTTCGAAAGATATCGGTTTCGTTCTTTTTTAGCTGCCCCTCGTCCACCGTCAATGTGATTCCGATCGCGGACAGATAATCACTCTCGTCGCAGGTCGGACAATCGGCGAGTCTCAGTTCGACATAGGCGGCATCGGAATCCGATGCGATTTGCAGCTTCTTCAGTGCGTCAAAGTTTCCGTTGCGGATCTGCATCCAGGCCGGGTCGGTGGTGGAAACGGGCAGCACGGCCAACTCTTCGGTCTCGTCATTCCATCGGTAACAGTGTTCGCAAAAGGGTCGATTGCCATAGGCGGCCATTCCCGAAACGTAGGCGGTTCCGAAGATCAGTGCAGCTTCCAGCACCCAGATCGCGACCGCTCCCCAGCCGGAAAGCGCCCCCGCGCCGCCCCCGCCCATCGCCCAAATGCCCTCGGCAAAGATGCCTTTCATCCAGCCCAAAATCACGATCGGGTCAAAGCCTTGGATCATCAATGGGACGAAGTCACCGCCGAGTTCGCCGGGGCCGATCACCAACGCCGGGTGCACCGCCCATGAACTGTAGTAACCGATCGCGGTGAATCCGATCACGGTCAGGAACACCATCAGCCGACTGCGATACTTCAACTTGAAGCACAGCGAACCGGCGATCAGACCGAATCCGCCGCCGACAAAAAAGGTGACCAGCCCACGAAGCTTGATGAACGGAAGGTAGACGACGGCCGCCGAGTAGATCGCGCCAAACAGAATCCCCAACGGAATCAGCACCACGGCCGCGATCACCAAACTGACCGGCGAGACCTTGCCGCTGTGCCGATAGAGCGTCGGAGCCGACGCGATCGTCGAGCCAGGAGGATCGGAAAATGTTTCACTCATCTCATCCGCCTTCGTGTTGTTTCCGTGAACAGTGAAACGGCCACTGAGAATCAGCTGCCGAATGGCGCGGGCATAACCGTTGGTGTCTAGCCTTGAGGC
>NZ_JANZKV010000009.1 GCF_025060895.1 Stieleria sedimenti
CGTGAAAGACCGGAGGGCTTGCGCCCTACCGCTAACAAACGCTTCACCGCGTTGAACACTAGGGTGCCGGTGGATCGCCGGTCGCCGTCAAGTCCGACATCCAATCGACGGCGGAAAACCGTAAATCATCGCGTTTCTTATCGATCGCCTTGTTCAGTTTGGCGTGAAGCTTCTCGTTGATGTCGTCGATCAAAATCTCATTGACGATCTTTTCAACCATCTCGCCCCAGGTTTCTGCGACCTCACCGCCGACTTTGCTGATCCGGTCGACATGCAAGGCATCCAGGTGCAATGACGCGGACGTCACCGTGGGGTCGATCACGATCGCCGGTGGAAGCACGGAATAATCGGGATAGCTGCTCAGCTGTCCGTGCACGGTCAGGCGGATTTCCATGTGCCCGCTGACTTCGACGCTGTACCACTGGACTCCCAGATTCCAACGCTCGATGCGAGCCGAAAAGTCCAGCGGCGTCGCCAGTTCACATTCAATCGTCCAGCCGGCGCGTTCGGACGCGTCGCCGTTGCAATGCGTGACCTGACGCACCTCGGCAATGACGGGGCGAGGTGCCGACGCGTCGCCGGGGAACTGCACGTGGTAACGCGTTTGCAACCCGTGACGGACATCGCGCCAGCGGCGGTGGGTGGAAAGCTTCAGCCCGTCGCGGCGGAACCGCACCCCGGCCCAAATCTTCTTCGTCTTCTCCCAGTTCTTCTTGCCGTCGTACTGGTGGGGCGACTTGCGGATCGCCAAGTCCACGAGCGACTGAACTGTCGCTCGGGCTTGGTCGGAAGTCATCATCGAGCCGAGTCCGTTCGGCTCGTCGTCCGGCAGCGGAGCTTGCGCCTGAACAGGTCGTGAAGCGACAAGCAGCAGCGCGGCGGTTGCTAGCATGAAGCCGACAGCGCGGCGGCTCGGTCGGCTGAGTTCGTTTAGCGATAGACCACGGCGAAGTAAACGCCATCGCGACCGGTGACCATGGCGGCGCCGGCGGCGGTCATTCTGGGATCGCTGGTATAGCACGCGGAGACTCCACGAGGCGAAAAGGAGCTGGACCAGCCGACACCTTCGTAGCGGCCAGGTGCAAACGATCCCGGCGGATGCGACTTCAGGCCCATGCTGGCCATCTGGCGTGCGCGGCGTTCGGCAACGGATTGCAATGTTGCGTCATATCGCAGGGTCCGCAGTCCTTGTCGAGAGCGCTGGTTGTTGAGCATGCTCAAGACGTTCTGAACGCCTCCGCTGGCTTTCTGGTAAGCGACTTGGGCAACCGATCGGACCGGGGTCGCGCTTGCAGCTTGGGGCGCCGTGGTGGTGGTCGTCGTCGTCGCCGGTTGCGGGGTCGCGTGGATGCGTCCGCATTTCGGGCAAACGTAACTCGACGCGGTGGTCACCACGCCCGTTGACGATGGCACCGTCGATTGGGCGGTCAGCTGATTTCCAGACAGGCCGAACATCAGTGCGGGGCACAGAATCGCTAAGACTGCATGAAGGTGAACACGAGAAATTGCGGTCGAACGCACGTTGGTTTTCTCCTACGAAAAGGACGAGTCGCGGCGGCCGACATCTGGTCGCCACGAGTGAATTGGCCGCAAAGCTTCTCGATCGTTTGAGATTGCGGAAGGGGCAGGCTGGGAAGAATGCAAAACTTTTGCGGCCTGGGTTTGTTTGGCACGCCCGTAATCGAATCGCATCAAGAGTTTGCGGCGACGAGCGGTCCGGCGCAAAAAATTTTGGCAGACTGTCAGGCCAGGAGGAATGCGTTAAATGGGCGGTTTTTTGCAGCCGTTGATGGGCTGCGTCGGCGCGGCGGAGCTGGCGATTTCGGGCGATCCCGTCGGGATACGGGGTCGCGACGTGACCCGGGCTGTTCGCGATTCTCCCCGCTGATTCACCCTCTATCGGCGGCGAATGGTGTAGCACCAGCGATAGGTGCCGCCACCGGAGCAGGTGCCGTCGGGTTGGATTCGCGTGGACGCCGCGTCGGACTCGACCATCGATGCTGTCGCGGGATCGATGACGATCGCGGCCGATTCGTGGTAGGTCGTTCCGAGTTGCTCGGGGGTTTCTTTCGCGCGGCAGGCCCAGTCGAAACGAAATCCTTCGGGCGTCGGTTCGACACTCAAGCTCCAGTGGCTCGTTCCCGCACATCCGACACCGAGGGCCACGTCGCGTCCTTCGATCGATTCGATCGAGAGCTGTTGGATCGGCGGCGATTCCGGCCAAGCCTGTTCACCGGTGCCGTTTCGGCAGGCGATTTGCCGGCCGTCGAAATCGATCGTGTGATCGAAGCGGTCTTGGGTCCAGACAAAGCGGACGGTGCCGAGGCCCTGCGGATGTTGCAGCGAGAGCGGCGTGGTGGAGGTGGACACGATGGGCTCGGCTTGTGCGTTGTCAGCTTTCAATTTTCGGGTTGCGTTTGTCGAGCGGAAAAGGGGGCAGGTACCAAAAACCGAATGGCCCGCAGGGTGCTTCGCATTTTTTGTACCTGACCCCTTTTCCGCGGCTAGGTGTTGGGCTGGGTGCGGCCGGCGAGTTGGTGAAAGGATCGGAGCAGTTGCAGCCCGTTTGCCTGGCTTTTTTCGGGGTGAAACTGCGTTGCGAAGAGGTTCTCGCGTGACACCATCGCACAAAACTCGTGTCCGTACTCACAGGCCAGGGCCATCAACGACGGATCCTCGGGGCGGACGTAGTATGAGTGGACGAAGTAAAAGTGGGTTTCGTCGGCCAGGTCGTCCAGCAACGCCGATTCGGACGTCTTGCGGACGGTGTTCCAGCCCATGTGCGGGACTTTGAAGGTGTCGGGCAGGTCAAAGCGAACGACGTCGCCGGGCAGAATGCCGAGCCCGCGGTGCGTTCCATGCTCGTGACTTTCCTCGAACAGCAACTGCAACCCCAGGCAAATCCCCAGGAAGGGGCGTCCGGTTTGCACAAATTCGCGAATCGGTTGAGCCAGATCGCGTCGGTTGATTTCCGCCATCGCATCCCCGAACGCTCCGACACCGGGCAGGATCAATTGTTCGGCGGTGGCGATTTCGTGCGGGTCGGACGAAAAGACGGCTTGCCCGCCGACCCGCTCGATGGCTTTCTGGACGCTCCGCAGATTCCCCATTTGGTAGTCAACGATCGTGATCATGGCAAAAACGACGGGTTTGGGCAGCGAAAACTTGGGCAGCGAGCACTTGGGCAGCGAGCACGCAGTGAACACGGGAGCGACACACTAATGGGAATTGCGTTCGCTGCAAATCCCCACCGCGTCACGGGAACGGACGGTTGATCGGAAGCGAGGGTCGGTCTCCCAGGCCCCGCCGCAAGGGAGTATGGGGAGGCTCTCGATTGGTGGCGGAGTGGACGTCGGCAAACGTCTCATCTACGATCCCCGCTCTGATCGATCGGGATTTTTTCTGCCGGGACTGATTGACGCCCCATCCGCTTTACGAAACCGTTGTTATCGATGTCTGACTCGCTCCTGCCGCTGCGGCGACTGATGCAAACCTTGACCGAGCGAGCCCAGTCGCGGCCGGAGGGGTCTTACACGACGAAGTTGATGGCGGGCGGGACCGGCAAGATCGGCGACAAAATCTTGGAAGAGGCGCGCGAACTGATCGAGGCGGCCGACGAACCGGGCGAGGCCGGCCGCGAGCACTTCATCTATGAGGCTGGGGATCTGATTTATCACACCCTGGTGATGTTAGCCTATCGCGGTGTCGATCTGGACGAGGTCGCCGCGGAACTGGGGCGTCGTGAAGGGACGTCCGGATTGGTCGAAAAAGCCAATCGAACTCAACCGAAAACGGACGAATAGACGCAAGCGATCCACCATGGGACAACTGAGTAATAATTTGAGAATCGGGCTTCCCAGCAAGGGGCGGCTCAGTGAGTTGTCCGGCGAGCTATTGCTGCAGGCCGGACTGAATTTTCGCCGCCAAAACCGGGGGCTGTTCGCCAAGGTCAAGGGACTGCCGATTGACTTGGTCTTTCTGCGGACCGATGACATCCCGACCCTGGTGGCCGAGGGCGCCATCGACATGGGGTTCACCGGCAGCGATTTGGTGGAAGAAGCCAACGCCAACGTGACCACCCGGATGCGTTTGGGCGTCGGGCGGTGCCGTCTGGCGATTTGCATTCCCGATGACAGCCCGATCCGATCGGCCAACGAGCTGGACGGAAAACGCATCGCGACCAGCTTTCCCCACATCACCAAAGCCTATCTGGGACAACACAACGCGTTGGCGCACATGGTTTCGCTTTCCGGCAGCGTCGAAGTGATGATCCAATTGGGCGTGGCCGACGCGATCGTGGATCTGGTGGAAACCGGCAGCACGTTGGCGGCCAACCGTTTGCGAATCTTGGATGAAATCGGCTCCTATGAAACGATTCTGATTCAAAGCGATGCCTGTCGCGATTCTGAGATGGCCGATCGTGTGGTTCGACGGCTGGAAGGCGTGGTGATCGCGCGAGACTACTCGCTGCTGGAATACAACATACCGACGGCCAAGCTGGGCGAAGCGGAGAAGATCACGCCGGGATTCAATTCGCCGACGATCGGAACGCTCGAAGACGAAGCCTGGCGGAGCGTGCGGGTGATGGTGCGGAGCAGCGAGGTGATCGACGTCATGGAAAAACTCGAACGACTCGGCGCCTCGGCGATTTTTCAAACCACCATCTCCAACTGCCGGCTTTAGCGGCCCTTCGATTGACCCCTTTTCCGCTCAAAGGTGTTAGCGGAACGGCGCGAGCCGTCCGGTCGCGCTTCAAAAATACCGTGAAAAGACCGGCGGGCTCGCGCCCTACCGCTAACAACAAACACCCAGCTTGGCGTCGAAGTAGAGGGCATTGGGCTTACGCCTGCGGGTTCCAACCAACAGACCACGAGGACCGAAAACGATGTCCAGCGACTATCCGATTGAAATTGATGTTCAAACCGTCAACGCACTCCAGGATTCGGATGAATCCTTCTTGTTGCTCGATGTGCGACAAAACGAAGAGTATGCGACCGCAAAGATCGATGGCAGCGTGCTGATTCCGATGGGGGAGTTGGGGCAACGTCTGGATGAATTGGACCCGTACAAGAATCAGCGGATCGTGGTGCATTGCCACCACGGCGGACGCAGCATGCAGGTGACCGAGGCATTGCGGTCACGTGGTTTTGACAAAGCTCAGAACATGGCCGGCGGGATTGATGCCTGGAGTCTGCAAATCGACAGCTCGGTTCCGCGTTATTAAACCGGCGCCGAAAGCCGGCGGAGTAGTGCGGGTCAGGGTACATTAGAGGCATGGGTTGTTGACGCCCTATTGTGAAAGCAGTTCCGTCGCGTTCCCGATTCCCGATTCCGGGTGACGGCGTTCCACTGCTGACGACTCTTCGATGATGATTTCGGCGACTGCTGGAGGCCCGCATGTTCACCCACGGAAACGAATCGCGACACTCAGAAAACGACGCCGAGTCGTCTGATGCCCCGATTGCCGACCAGCGGGGACAGCGTGATGCCCCCCCGGCCGCCCCTCGGCCGCACTCCGATCCCGAGGTCGCTCGGGGGCTGTTGGGGAAGATCGAGACGGTCCGGACGCAATTGCAGAGCGTGATCCGCGGCAAAGCGGACGTCATCGATTCGGTGTTGACCTGCATTTTGGCCGAAGGGTCGGTGCTGGTCGAGGATGTTCCCGGTGTCGGCAAAACCACGCTGGCCAAGTCCATCGCGGCGCTGATCGACTTGGAATTCCAGCGGATCCAGTGCACGCCCGACCTGCTGCCATCGGATATCTTGGGCAGTGCGATTTTTCAGCCCGCCAGCGGCGAGTTTCACTTTCGTCGCGGCCCGATTTTCTGCAACCTGTTGATCGCCGACGAAATCAACCGCGCCTCGCCGCGCACCCAGAGCGCCCTGTTGGAGGCGATGGCCGAGTCCCAGGTGACGATCGATTCGACGCAGTACCGGTTGGAAAAACCGTTTATCGTCATCGCGACTCAAAATCCGGTCGGATTCGAAGGCACCTATCCCCTGCCGGAATCGCAGCTGGATCGGTTCTTGTTCCGATTGTCGATGGATTACCCGGATCAAGAAAGCGAAATTGACTTGTTGCTCGATCAAGCATCGCATGATCCTTCGAGCGAGCTGACGCCGGTGATGCATCGAGACGAGCTGGCGACGCTGCAGCGTTTTGTTCGCGAAGTCACGGTGGATCGAAAGGTGGTTCGCTATCTGGTGGCGCTGGTCAATGCGACCCGCCAGGACACGCGGTTGCGGGTCGGTTGCAGTCCTCGGGGATCAAAGATGTTATTGCGTGCGGCGCAGGCCCGGGCGGTGCTGGACCAACGCGATTACGTGTTGCCCGACGACATTCAAGAAGTCGCCGTCGCCGTGCTCGCCCACCGAGTCTCGATGCGCTCGGTGTCCACGTCCTGGAATGATGCGGCGTCGGTGATCGACGAGCTGATGCGGCAAACGGAGGTGGTGGTGTGAGTGCGGACGTGTCGGTCAATCCGTCTGCCGCCCCAGGTGAGGCGATTGGCGGCCAGGGGCGATCAGCTGGACGAGCGATGCGGCCGGAGGATGACCGCGATCGGGGCGACCGATTGACCGTCGCGGCGGGCAGAAATTGGAGCCGCGGGGCGCGACGCGTGTTGCACGGTTTGGCACGCACGTTGACCGCGCCGATTCGGGCCTACCTGTCGCTCCGCCGCAGCATGACCGTCGCTTCGGTGTCGGTGTTGTTGGCGTTGTTCATGACGCTCAATGTGATCTGGGGGTTTCCTTGGAACGGCATGATGGGGGCTGCGGTCGGGTTGCTGGTGGTCGGCTTCGCGATCAATCGAATCATGTGTCCGCGATTGAAGATGAGCGTCTCGCTCCCGCGATCGGCCGTCGCCGGGCAACCTTTCTCGGTCAACGTTCGGCTGACCAATGCCAGGATGTTGCCGGCATTAAATCTTCGCGTGGGCTGGCACCGCGAAGGTGTCCGCGACATCGTCCCTCGTCGCAGTGTGACGGCATGGGACGCCTCACCGCCGGTCTCGCTGGATCTGTTGCGGAGTGGCGACCAGATGCAATGGCACGGGGCGATGCGATTTCACGATCGAGGCGTCCATGTCTTGCCCGACTTTCAAGTTGCCTCCACGTTTCCGTTTTTCTTGTTCCATTGTCGCCGCGGCATGGCAGCCGATACCCAGATCGCGATCACGCCGGCGCCGGCCCGTGATGACGATGATTCGACGACACGCGCACTGCTCGCCGCGATCGGCGACTGGGCACAGCAGCTCGTCGCCGGTGCCCCGGTCGAGTACGTCGGGAACCGAGAGTATGAAGTCGGTATCCCGGTGCGGCGTTGGGATTTCGCTTCCTGGGCGCGGCTGGGGCGTCCGATCGTTCGCGAGTATCAATCTCCATCGATCCAGGCGGTGACTCTGATCGTGGACACGTCGCAGCGCCCGATCGACGATCGTTCCGCATCACGCGCCCAACTGAAGCAGCGGAAACTGGAGGCGGAGGCATTGTTTGAACGATTGATGTCTGTGACCGCGACCGCGATCGTCGAGATCACTAGTCGACGGGTGCAGCTCAATCTTTGTTTGACGCATGAGACGGTCGGCGAACTCCCGACGCGTTCGCTCGCCCAGCCAACTGAAGACGTCGAACGGATGCTCGTTCGCCTGGCGGCCGCCACGCCGGTCGATCCACTCGTGGGCGAAGAGCGTCTCCGCGAAGCGATCCAATCGATCCGGTCGCAACCGACGTTGATTTTTTCGATGTTGGATCTCGGCGATCAAGAGCGTGCCGGACTTGCCGGCACCCTGCCCGGTCATGTGACCTACATGAGGATCCGACCTCCAAAACGCAAGGGCCACGACGCACAGTCGGGAGACGCAGATGATCGATAAACCGATCCATCGACGCAGTTCGCTGGTCGCTGCCGATCAATTGAACGATTCGCCCGCAATGTTCTGGCTGTTGCCGGGGTTGCTGTTGGTCCAGGCGATCTTCGTGGGATCGGCGTTCGAAACGATGACGATGACGTTGGGCGCGTTTGCGTTTGCCCTGCTCGTCGTCGGTTTTTTTCTTCAGGGGGTCGGGCAGCGGGCTGCGGATCGGGTAAAGCTTGCGTCATCGAACCGCCCCCCAGGACCGTCTGACTTACTCTCGTCGGCAACGCAGGCCGACGCCCGCCACAAGGATCACGTGGGGGAGACCTCCGGCAGCGATCACCTGATGTTATTGCGGAAATTTGCGATGCTGCCAGTCTTGCTGGTCGTCAGCGGACTGGGGGTGTCGCTGCGGATCGTGCATCACATGTCGGGCAATCTGAATCCGGTCGCGATGGTCGTCGATTCCACCTCGCACCTGGCATTTCTGGTGATTGCGACGCTCTGGGTGTTCTACCCGCGTCGCGGACATCCGGCCATGTTGGGTGGTGGCTTGTTGCTGGTTCTGACGACCGTGACCGGCGGTGGTGTCAGCCAAACGATCACCGGCCAATTGGTCGCCGCGCTGGCGACGGTGATTGCATTTTCATTCGGGGCGGACCACATCCTGCGGCGTTGGCAGAGCGATGGATCCAGGACCCGACGCGAGTCGGCGCGAGAGCGATTGACCAAGACGACACCCCTGCCCCGATCGACGGTCTCGATCTCAAGCAATTCAGATCAAACGACGTCCGGCCGCAGTACCTTGATCTATTCGGTGTTGGCGCTCTCGGTCTTGCTGATGTCCACCAGCGCCGCGGGGCACTTGGCCAACCGCATCGTGCCGGGGCTGCAGCTGGATTTTTTTGATCGCCTCTCCCAATCGCTCGAAGCGGTCACGGCCAACTCCATCATCGGTGGCTCTCGCTATGTCAGGGGCAGCAAGCTGGGGTCGGTCCGAAATCACATGATCGGAGATCCGGGCGAACCCGCCGTCCGCGCGTTTTCGGTCACGGCTCCCGGATACCTGCGTGGCACGGTGTTTGATTTGTATCTCGATGGGCGTTGGTCCTCGGCGTCGTATCGCAACTTCACACGCGGCGTCGAGATCGAGTCGATTCTGCCGCGAACCGCCAAGGTGGATGGGCCCGGGGAGACGACCCTGGTCGTCAGCAATGGTGCCAGCTTGGATCGTTTTCACGTGCCAAAGAACCCGCCAGAAGTGGATTCGGATGGAGACCTTTTGGGCACGATCGAAGTTCACAATGTGCCGCTGAAAGGTCGCCTGATCTTTACAGCACTCTCGACCGATTGGATCGAAGCGGCAACGTCCGGCCCATCGCTTTCGCATCATGACATGGTGATCAATGGAGTGGATTCACGACAGCCCTATGTGTTGGGCATTCGTTCCGATGCGCCGCGTGAAGCACTCGATCCGCTACGCGAAGCGATCCTGCTCGAATTGCCGCGGCGATTGCGGAATGCCATCGCCCCGGTCGCGCGATCGGTTTGTGACGGACGACTGACCGCCCGATCGAAAGCACGTGCCATCGAAGACTATTTCCAAGCCAACTATCGCTACTCCCTCAGCGGCGTGACGACACCGACAAACGTCGATCCGATCGAGCACTTCCTGAGTACCCAGCACCCGGCGCACTGCGAGTTTTTTGCCAGTGCCGCCGCCGTCATGCTTCGCGCCGAAGGCGTCCCGACGCGTTATGTCACCGGGTATGTCGTTACCGAACGGAGCGAAGGAGACGATTATTGGCTGGCCAGGAATCGCGACGCCCACGCTTGGGTGGAAGCGTACGATGAAATCAGTGAGCAATGGTTTCCCGTCGAAGCCACGGTCGGACGGACGTACCGAACGTTGCTGACCGAGCAGGGTTCGGCGGATACCAGTGCCGGCGCCCAAGACGGTTTCTTGGATGGCGAGGAGGACCAGTCGCTGCTGGGGATGATCGTGGGGCGGCTGTTGTCGTTTCGCGCGACCGATTCGTTGACGTTTCTGTTTCGCATCGCCCAGCTGCCACTGTTTTGTATCGTCGTTGGACTGCTTTGGATCCGCCACCGCCAAAAGCAAAGGGCCGGCAGTGATCCGATGGAATTCGAGAGTCGGCAAATGTTGCATCGAGTGGATCGAAAGCTGCGCAAACACGCACTGATTCGTGATCGATCCGAAACCTTGCATCAGTTCGCTGCCAGAGTCGAAGCGGTCGCGGGCGAACGCCTCGAAGCGGCGAGCTTGTTGACCCGTGCCGCACAGTGGTATCGAGACTACGCCGCGGCTCGCTATCGCGGCAAGATGCCAACCCCGATGGATGCGACGGGCGGGTGAACGAGCGATTGGATTACAAGCAGATCGATGCGGAGACGCTGCGGTTCCGCGTCCGTGTCACGCCGGGTGCCAAACAAGCCGGCATCGGCGGCACCCACGACGGGGCGCTCAAGGTTGCTGTGCATACGGCGCCCGAGAATGGGAAAGCCAATCAGGCCGTCATCAAAGCGATCGCCAAGCAACTCGGGATCAGTAAAAGCCGGGTCGTGATCTTGGCCGGACAGACCGCTCGAGTGAAATCGATCGAGGTCGGCGGATTGGCCGCAGCCGAGACGATCGAGCGACTGACGGCATTGGCGTCCTCGCCTCGTCAATGACTCTCCCTGCCAGACATCGGTATCGACACACCTGAATCAGCCTCCCTGAAGGGAGGGCCATTTGAGATGTACTGATCCGCACAATCGGCACGATCGGCTAGATTCGCGAACCGTTAGAGTTTCTCTTGCCCTATTCTGCTCCCTAAACGGACTCCTTTGCCTAATCAGCGTGCTAGGTTTTTTTGGCCCAGCGTTCAGCAAACTTCCAGCGAGAACCATCGCCAACGCTAACCGTCCCTGTCCGCGATCGAGGTCGCTGACGGTGCCGGTCGCAACGCAACGCACGGGGCCGGATGGTTCGACTGTTTCCCAAGGAATCCAACGCATGCCTTCTTCGAAAGCCGACACGTCAGATCGCACTGAAAGCCGCAACGCATCTTCGAAAAGCAAACCCAACGAGACCGCAGGTGCGGAGACGAGTGCGGCGGCCGAGCAGATCGTCACGCTTGATCGCCGACGCCCCACCGCGGAACGTCGCGGCGGTGATCCGGACGCCCTGGACGTCGGTGTGATGAAAAACCCGCGACGAAAAAAACAGCGTCGCCGGCACATCGATCCGACCACCTGCGAACGCGACTATTCCGATCCGGAGATCGAGTTCATGCGTGCGATGGATGATTACAAGCGAAAGAGCGGACGCATGTTCCCGACGTGCAGCGAAGTCCTGGAAGTGGTGCGCGACCTCGGCTACTTTCGATTGACCGATCAGCAAATCGACCTGCTCGGCTTGGCAGAGGGCGACGACGAGGTAGTCGACGCTGTCGAGGCGGATGAGTTTGAGGAAGAAGACGCGGACCTCTAAGCGATTGGACCGCAGCATCGAAGCATTCAACTTGGGCATCTGGCGAAGGGGCATCGCCAGCTGCCCTTTTTTATTTTCCCCGAGCTTTCATGCCCGCCTTGAGCGTCTCGATGATCTCATCGACGTCATAGATGCAACCGCCCCAGGCTCCCCCGCCGACCTGTTGCAGTGCCGCCCACAGACGAGTGTCTTCGGGCATCGCCGACTCGACCGCCAAATCAGGGTGCGGGGTGCGTTCTGCCAGTAAGGTCGCCGCCGGCGTACCATCGGCTGCTTCGATCAACTCGACGCGACCATCCAAGCTGTTGCGGTCGATTTCGATTTCGATCACATCACCGTCGCGTACTTTGGCGATCGGGCCGCCGGCCAACGCTTCCGGCCCGACATGACCGACACACGCTCCCGTGCTGACACCGGAGAATCGCGCGTCGGTGACCAACGCGACCTCTTTGCCGAACGACAGGTACTTGAGCGCCGAGGTGATTTGATAGGTTTCTTCCATGCCGCATCCCAGCGGTCCGCGACCGATCAACACGATGATGTCTCCGGCGACGATCGGTTTACCTTGCTGGCCTTTGACCGCCGCGATCGCATCACGCTCGCTGGTGAAGACACGCGCCGGACCGCGTTTCCGATAGACGTCGTCGTCATCGATCACGCCGGGATCGATGGACGTCGCTTTGATGACCGATCCTTCGGGACAGAGATTGCCGACCGGAAAACTGACCGTCGGGGTCAGCCCCTTGGCAGCCGCCTTGGCCGGTGGAACGATCACGTCGTCGGGATCCACGGCGTCGGACTCGGCCAGTCGTGCGCGACAAAACGCTCGGCGATCGCTGGATCGCCATTGATCCAAGATTTCGTCCCAAGTCATTCCGGTGACGGTCCGCGCGTCGGATTTTAATAACCCCAGTTCGCGGAGGTGCCAGGCCACTTCCGGCACACCGCCGGCCAGGAAAAAACGAATCGTCGGATGGCCAACCGGGCCGTTGGGTAAGCAATCGACGAAGCGTGGGACCGATCGGTTGATGCGGCGAAACATCTCCGCATCTGGGCGTTTCAATCCCGCGGCGGCGGCGATGGCGGGGATGTGCAGCAACAGGTTCGTGCTGCCACCGACCGCGGCGTGAATCAACATCGCGTTGTACAGCGCGTCCTCGGTCAGGATCTCGTCCAACGTGGCGCCGGCGGCAACCTGTTCCATCGCAACGTCGGCCGAGTCGCGCGCCATCTGGGTCCAGATCGGGCCGCCGCTGGGGCCGAGTGCCGCGTGCGGAACGGTCATCCCCAATGCTTCGGCGACCACCTGACTGGTCGCGGCGGTGCCGAGAAACTGGCAGCCGCCACCGGGAGTGCCGCAGGCGCGGCAGCCTTCCAGCGATGCTTGTTCGAGCGTCATTTCACCTTTGGCGTAACGGGCGCCGATCGATTGGACTTTCCCCGCGTCTTCGCCGACGGTCGCCGGCAAGGTGACGCCGCCGGGAACCAGCACGCTGGGCAAGTCCTTCGCCCCGGCCAAGGCCATCATCATCGCGGGCAGACCCTTGTCGCACGTCGCGATGCCGATCACAGCCTTGCGTCGCGGCAGTGATCGGATCAGTCGCCGAAAAACGATCGCCGCGTCGTTGCGGTACGGCAACGAATCAAACATCCCATGGGTGCCTTGGCTGCGGCCGTCGCAGGGATCGCTGCAGTAAGCCGAAAACGGCACCGCACCTCGCTCGGTCAACTGCTCGGCCGCGGCCCGCACCAGCAAGCCGATTTCCCAGTGCCCGGTGTGGTAGCCGAGAGCCAGCGGTGTTCCGTCGTTCTCTCGCAGACCGCCCTGCGTGCTGAGGATCAAGTATTGGTCGCCCAGCACCCGACGAGGGTCAAATCCCATGCCCACACTTTGCGTCAACCCGAACAGATCACCGGATGACCACGTCCGCAAGATTTCGTCGGTCAGCGGCAGCGTTCCGGCCGGCCCATCGGCGTGGGTGACAAGTGAATCGGGATCCGAAGGAGTGTCGAAGAAAGCTGGCACAGAAACTTTGACGGGAAAGGGGGGGAGGAAGAACGAGGGCCGAAGGCAGGCACTATACCAAACCAAGCCCCGTCGGGATTGGACGCGAGGCGTTCGCCGACTCTGAGATCGCTGGCATGACCCCGGCGGGGTCAAAGCCAGTAGCCGGAGGTGAGCGCAGCGACACCTCCGGATATCTCCCCCTAAAGCTTCACCGTCACGGTTTTGCTTTCGGTATAGGGCTTGAGTCCTTCTTCGCCGAGTTCGCGGCCGTAGCCGCTCATCTTGAACCCGCCGAAGGGGGCGGCGGCGTCGAATACGTCGTAGCAATTGACCCAGATCGTGCCGGCACGCACGCGGGCGGCAAAGTCGTGGGCATTGGAGATGTCGCGGGTCCAGACCGCAGCGGCCAAACCGTAGAACGTATTGTTCGCGCGGCGGATCATGTCTTCTTTGTCGTCAAACGTCAGCACGCTCATCACCGGTCCGAAGATTTCATCGGTCGCGATCGACATGTCATCTTGCACGTTGTCAAAGATCGTCGGCGCGATGAAGTAGCCGGTGTCGCCCACACGATCACCACCGGTGACACACTCGGCGCCTTCGCTCTTTCCTTTGTCGATGTAGGACATGATCTTGTCGAATTGTGCCTTGTCGACTTGCGGTCCCTGCTGCGTGTCCTCGGCGAACGGGTCGCCGACTTTTCGTTTCATCGTCAGCGCGGTCAGTTTTTCGACGAACTCATCGTGACAACTTTTTTCCACGAACACGCGGCTACCGGCGCAGCAGCATTGGCCTTGATTGAGGAATAGGCCGATGTAGGCACCTTCGACGGCGGCGTCCATGTCGGCATCGGCGAAGACGACGTTGGGGCTTTTGCCGCCGAGTTCAAACGTCAATCGTTTGAGTGTCTCGGCGGAATCACGGGTGATGATTTGTGCCGTGCGATGTTCGCCGGTGAAGGCGATCTTGTCGATCAACGGATGTTTGACACAGGCCGCGCCCGCGGTCGGTCCGAAACCGGGCACGATGTTGATCACGCCATCGGGAAAACCGACTTCTTTGGCCAGTTGCGCCATCCGCAAGCACGTCAGCGGTGTCTGTTCGGCCGGCTTCATCACCACCGTGCAGCCGGCGGCCAGCGCGGGTCCCCATTTCCAGGCCAGCATCAAGAGCGGAAAATTCCACGGAATGATTTGTCCGGCAACGCCGATCGGCTCGCGCCGCGTGTAGCACAAATAGTTCCCGCGAATCGGAATGGTGCTGCCGTGCAGTTTGTCTGCGTAGCCGGCGTAGTAGCGGATCGCGTCGATCGCCAGCGGCAAATCGGCGGCCAGGCTGTCGTTGAGCGGTTTGCCGTTGTCGAGTGTTTCCAACGCGGCCAAGGCATGGATTTCCTGTTCCATCCGATCGGCCAACTTGTACAGCAAACGCCCGCGATCGCGAGCGTCCATTTTGGGCCAATCGCCGGAATCGAAGGCGCGTCGGGCGGCCTTGGCGGCGGCGTCCACATCGGCCGCGTCGCCTTCAGCGATCTGAGCGATTTCCTGTTCCGTTGCGGGGTTCAAGGTGGCGAACGTTTTCCCGCTGACCGCAGGGACCCATTTGCCATCAATAAAGCACTCGGTGTGTTTCACGTCGACTTGATTGGCCGATTTCGGTGCTGGAGAGAGTGTGGTGCTCATGGTGACCTCATGCGGAAGGGGGAATCGGTATCGGGACGGGAGGCAGTGTGTTTTACCGAATCGAATCGAGCGAAAGGGCGCTGAACTGCTCTTGACCTGATTTCTCCACCCATTTTAGGGTGATGATTGCCAGAGGGTAAACCGATAGCCGATGAAGGAATGTCGGCATGCGCCAACCAATACGCCCGAGAAAAGGCTGCAAGGATGCAGAAACGAACGAAGCTCAAGCAACAGTTGTTGATCGCCGGTTGTGCCGGCATGATTGTCACGGTCAGCGGGTGCCGCAGCGCCATGCCCAAATGGAACATGTTCAGCTGGCGCAGTGCACCGTCGGCCGAAACACTCGCCGGTGCCGGTCCAACGATCACGTACCCCACGCCCCCCGGTGAATCTGCAACGCCCGAAGCGATCGCATCGGTCGCCGGCGGAACCGGCGGACCGGCAACACGGAACATCGTCACCGCCTCCGCCCAATCACCGAATTCGCCGGTGACCGGTTTCGACGCCGTTGCCGCGGCCAACCGCACCGCATCGGCGACCAACCGGGCCGCCGCCCAAGCAAATGGCTTCAATGTTGCATCCAGCCCATCAACCGGTGGAGTGTCCGCGGCCAGGTTGCCCGGCTATCCGAATCCCGACGCCGCTGCCCCAGGCAACCATTCCTCCGTTCCGGCAATCCCCGCCGGATACCAATTCGGCACCAATGCGAAGTCGGCTGCGCGGCCCGAGGCTGCAGCCAGCAGCCGTTACGCGATGCCGTCGTCCTACCCGGCACCCGGTGTCCCTGAGTCTGGATCGGGCTCCGCATCCGGCGGCTACACCCTGCCTGGCAGCTCCGGTCCCGGTGCAAGTTCCTCGCCCTCTTCTGGCGCGGGCGGTTTCGGTTTTCCTTCGGCCGGCACCTCGAACTCGACGACGTCGCCCGGTGGGTTTGCGCTGCCCGATTCGATGATCAACACGGTCAAGGCCGCCGCATCGGGTGCCTCCACGACGGGGCCGACCCAGTCACAACCGTTCACGCCCAAGCCATCGGCGACGAGCGGGCCGGCGACGCAATCGATCGCCGGACCGACGGCCAGCTCCGGGTTCAGTCTGCCCGGTGACGCCACGCCCTCGGCACCCGCCAATGGTCCTGCGACAGCGAAGAGCAGCGCGTCGGCACCCTCGTTTTCCACTGCCAGCGCGTCGCTGGCGCCGTCTGCCAATGGATCGTTCCGAACGAATTCCAGCAGCGGATATGCCCCCGGCAGCACTGCCGGATCCGGCACTTACCCGACCACCAGCGGTTATCCGAGCACGGGGACCGATGGAAGCTTTTACCGGTAATCAGACCGATGAACTTGATGATCTGCATCGCGACGTGGTCCGCCGTGTCGCTCTCGGCGGCCACGTTCTCGGCGAGTGGGATTTTGCCGGGCGGCCGCGATTCCAACACGACCGTGGCGGAAGTAGATCTAGTCGAGTTGAACCACTTTCTGGACGACCATGGCCGCGAAGTGTTTCGCCAAGTCGTCTTTTTTGACTGGTCCCGAAAGAACCGCCAGTTCGAAGTCCGAGCCTGGCGGTTAGTCAAGCATCCCTCACAACTGCCGCGCCAGGTCGACCAGTCATCGACATATCTGGTTCGTTGGCAAGACAAATCGATCACACGTCAGGTGCGCGCCAAGACAATGCGCGAGACCTGGAGTCAAGAAGACCCCGAGCGAGTCAATCGCGTGATTCTGCCAGAGAATCAGCGCCGCCCCCTGTGGCCGACGAACTAATCGTTCCGGTTCCGGACAGGCTCTGTCGGCTTGTGCGCGGGGATTGAAGGGAGCCACGAAAGAGCGCAAAGAACGCAAAAGGTTGCGCGTGAGCACTGGACCGAATTGGCGCCTGGGAGAAGGATGACGATACGCTCTACGAACTCGAGGGGCCATCTTCTTTTGCGTCCTTTGTGCTCTTTCGCGGCTAACCGTTCCGGTTTGCTTCGTTCAACAATCCGATTGAACATACTTCTTGACTTCAAATTTCTTCGCACCGAAATTGATGAGCAGGCCGTGTTCGATTCGTGTGGCTCGCAGGTAACCGAGTATCTGCGCGATGTGTTCGTCGGTGGTTGTCTTGCATGCTTTGAGCTCCACGATGAGAACGCCCTCGATGAGTAGATCAGCAAAGTAGTCACCCAGCGGCGTACCGTCTTCATCGAAAACTGTGATTGGTACCTGCTGCTGAACCGCGAAACCTTGCTTGCGAAGTCGATGCGCTAAGCCATTTTCATAGATCTTTTCGAGGTGCCCGCTACCATGATATTTCCGAAGTTCAAATCCAGTTTGCCGGACGACGTCACAAAGGCGCATGATTTCATCGGTGGTCTCAAATACCATGATTTCTCTACGGAATAGAAGGATCGAATCTCCTCGACGCTGAAACGGTAGTATGGGGTAACGCCACGAAGGAACGCAAAAGGTTGAGCGTGCAACTGGAACGAATTGGCGCCTGGAGAAATGGCGACGACACGCTCTACGAACGGTCGGCGCCTTCTTCTTTTGTGCTCTTTGCGCTCTTTCGCGGCCTCAACGGTTCCGGAGAGTTGTTCCGGCTCGTGCGCGAGGATTTAGGGGAGCCACAAAAGAGCGCAAAGAACGCAAAAGGGTGCGCGTGAAAACTGGCTCGAATTGGCGCTGGAAAGAAGGGCGACGACACGCTCTACGAACGGTCGGCGCCTTCTTCTTTTGTGCTCTTTGTGCTCTTTCGCGGCTAAACCTTTGGGATCACCATGGCTGCCACACTGCGGCACCCCGGCTTGAGTCACGCGCACCTTCACTGGTCATGCGACCAGTGGCGATTGGAGAGATGTGGCGGGCGACAGGAGAACGCAAGCTGGAAGCTTACGCGATGTTCAGCCTTCGACGTCGATGCCCATGCTGCGGGCCGTGCCCTCGATCATTCGGACCGCTTGGTCCATGCTGCGGGCGTTCAGATCGGCCATCTTCTTGGTGGCGATGTCTTCGCACTGGGCGCGGGTGACCTTGGCGACCTTGTTGACGTTCGGCACACCGCTTCCCTTGGCGATTCCCGCGGCCTGCTTCAGCAGCGAAGCTGCCGGCGGGCTTTTGGTGATGAAGTCAAAGCTGCGGTCGTTGTAGACCGTGACGATGACCGGGATCGGGGTTCCGTTGTATTCCTTGGTGCGGTCGTTGAACGCTTGGACGAACTGTCCCAGGTTCACGCCGAACTTACCCAAGGACGTACCGACGGGAGGGGCCGGAGTGGCTTGACCGCCGGGAACTTGAAACTTCGCCTGTCCTGTTACTTGCTTTGCCATGATCGGATGATTGGTATGATTTTGAGTTGATGGAGTGGTTCGGCGTTAGGTTAACTACACCGGTTCGACTTGCCAGTGATCCAATTCCATAGGAACGCTGCGGCCGAAAATATTGATGATCACAGTGATGCGGCCGTTGGCTTCATCGACGGCGTCGACATCACCTTCTTGGTTTTCAAAATTCCCTTCCTTGACCCGCACACGATCACCGACTTTGAACGGGATCGCAGTCTTGATCGGGGCTTCTTCTTCGTCCTCGGCGATGGGCCGATTGATGAATCGATCCACATCCGCCGGGTCCATCGGCATCGGCTTGCCCGCCGACCCGGTAAAGTCGCTGATCCCGCCGGTTTCGCGGACCAGGAACCAGGTGTCGTCGTTGATCGCCATCCGGGCCATGATGTAGCCGGGCAAAAGCTTCCGTTTGGTGATCCGCTTTTTTCCGTCACGGGTGAACGTGGCAATGTCTTCGCTGGGGACCACCACTTCGCCGAAGTATTCTTCCATCCCCTCCATCGCGATTTTTTTTCGCAGCGCATCGGCGATGGAATCTTCGCGGTTGAACGCGACCTTCAGGATGTACCAATCCATTTCGATGTCGCCGCTGGGGGCGTCGTCATCATCGTCGTCGCTGTCCAGAAAGACTTCGCCGGTCGACTCAGTGGTCGCTTCGGCGGTTTCGGTTCCCTGAGCTGTGTTTTCTGTGCCCGTGTTTTCTGGGCCCGTGTTTTCTGGGCCCGTGTTTTCTGGGCCCGTGTTTTCTGGGCCCGTGTTTTCCTCGGAACCAGCGTCCGCGGAATCGTTTTCCTCAAGCACTTCACTGGACTCGTCAATCACTTCAGAGTCATCGGTGTTGGGAGATTTGGATTCGTCGGTCATTGGAACACTGGAAACGGCTGGGAGCGTAAAACGTGAAGAGCGGCGGGCGAGAGGTGTGGCGACCGACCAGATTGCAAATCTACCAGCAAATCGCCTCAGAGCAATCGGCTATGCGGTCGCCCACAGGGCATCGAAGAAAGCTTGCCAGAAGACGTCGAACAGGAACAGGGAAACCGCTAGGATCGCGATCGTCACGATCACGACGACCGAAGCCCGTTTGACCTCGTCGCGGCTGGGCCAGGTCACCTTCTTCATTTCCGCTTCGACGGCGATCAGAAAATCGGCGAAGCGTGGCCAGTTGATCAGCCGAAAACCGATCCACAGCCCGGCCAGCAAGATGCCCGCGGGAATGCCCACCGCGATCGCCTTGTTGGAGGTCGATCCGTCCAGTGTGGCGTAAAGCCGCCATGCGCCAAGGGCAACGATCAGCCAGATTGCCAGAACGGTCAACTGGCGGACGATGCGGCCCTGGTTCGGTTTGTATACGGCAGTGTGGAACAGTTCGCTTGATAGCGAACCTCCACTCGGGGCGGTACTCGCTTTGCTCCCGGCGATGTCTCGAGACACTCGATTGTCCTTACGTTCGGATCGGCCGGCTCATTCGGGCCGGCTTTTGTCAGCCAGTGTGGACGGAGGACCCGTTGCCTCCGCGAAAAGGCTCATCGTACATCCGCTCCCGGTCTTGGCACCAGAGCAGCGTGAAAAGCCGAAAATCAAAGCAGGAGTGGAGGGACTTGAACCCGCAACCGCTGGTTTTGGAAACCAGTGCTCTGCCAATTGAGCTACACTCCTTCGCTGCGGCCGGACCGAAATCCGGCTTCGCGTAGTTTAAAGCAGAGAACCAACGACCCACAGACGGTTCGTTGGTTCTCGCGTTATTTTCCATCGAGTTTGGCGTCCCGCAAGGGTGCCAAACGGTCTCGATTCGGAGACTACTCGACGATTTTGGTCACAACGCCCGAACCGACCGTTCGGCCACCTTCGCGAATAGCGAAGCGGACGCCATCGTCCATGGCGATCGGTTTGTGCAGTTCGACGGTGACTTTGACGTTGTCGCCGGGCATGCACATTTCTGCACCTTCCAGGTTGGCGGTGCCGGTCACGTCGGTGGTTCGGAAGTAGAACTGGGGACGGTAGCCGCTGAAGAACGGGGTGTGTCGACCGCCTTCGTCTTTGCTCAAGCAGTAAACTTCGGCTTCGAACTTGGTGTGCGGGGTGATCGAGCCCGGCTTGGCCAAAACTTGGCCACGCTGGATTTCTTCACGCTTGATCCCGCGGAGCAGGCAGCCGACGTTGTCTCCGGCACGTCCTTCGGTCATTTCCTTGCGGAACATTTCGACGCCGGTGCAGGTCGTTTTGGCCGAGTTCGGGCCGAGACCGACGATTTCGACTTCTTCGCCGACCTTGATCACGCCACGCTCGATCCGACCGGTCGCGACCGTTCCACGACCTTCGATCGAGAACACGTCTTCGATGGCCATCAAGAACGGCTTGTCGTCTTCGCGGACGGGCTCGGGGATGTATTCATCCAGCGCTTCCATCAACTCGGTGATGCACTTGCTGGCTTCCGGATCGGTCGGGTTGTTGTACGCCGGCAGCGAAGACCCGCGGATCACGGGAACGTCGTCACCCGGGAAGTCGTACTTGCTGAGCAGCTCACGGGCTTCCAGTTCGACCAGTTCCAACAACTCTTCGTCGTCGACCAGGTCGCACTTGTTGAGGAAGATGACGATGTAAGGAACGCCGACCTGGCGGGCCAGGAGCACGTGTTCCTTGGTTTGCGGCATCGGGCCGTCGGCGGCCGAGACCACCAGGATCGCACCGTCCATCTGGGCGGCACCGGTGATCATGTTTTTGACAAAGTCAGCGTGGCCCGGGCAGTCGATGTGGGCGTAGTGACGGTTGTCCGATTCGTACTCGACGTGGGCGACCGCGATGGTCACCGTCTTGGTCGCGTCACGGACGGTACCGCCCTTGGCGATATCCGAATACCCCTTTGCCTGTGCCAAGCCCTTTGCGGCTTGGACTGCCAGGATTGCACCCGTCGTCGTTGTTTTACCGTGGTCAATGTGCCCAATCGTGCCGACGTTCACGTGGGGCTTGGTCCGTTCAAATGTTGCCTTGGCCATTTCTAACTCACCTGCGTCAGATCGTTCTTGCTACTTGTCGGGGGATACGCCCCTGACGAGCCCTCTCGAGTGGTGACCGTGTTCACACCCACGGTGGTTCACCGACCCAGTGGTCGCGACGATCCGACTTTGTTCTTCTAAACAGACAGAAAATCGTATCCAAGAACGCCCACCAAGGACGTCCCGGTTGTTGCTTCAGTACTCCCACCAGAGAAGGCAAAAATCAGTGCCGCTGGCGAGGGTGCGTAGTTGTTGCGAAAAGTCGCGTCGCTTGCAATTGCTGATTGCAAAAAATCAGCAAGATCCGCACCAACTTTCCAGATTCTCAGTTCCAGACGCTCAAGCTGCTGATGGGACTTGAACCCATGACCTCTTCCTTACCAAGGAAGTGCTCTACCACTGAGCTACAGCAGCGACGCTCAGAGCGGGTGAAGGGAATCGAACCCTCGTATTCAGCTTGGAAGGCTGCTGCACTACCATTGTGCTACACCCGCATCTCGTGCCCAGGCGTGGTTTGCCCGAGCCGCGAATCTCAGATTTGAGATCTCAACTTTCAAATTCTTTCCATGGGGGCTATTGGATTCGAACCAATGTAGGCGTAGCCAGCGGATTTACAGTCCGCCCCCTTTAACCACTCGGGCAAACCCCCCTAACGTTTCACTAGTCGTGTTGTTCTTGCTGTTCGTCCGGTTCCCGTTGAAGCTTGGTTTGGAGTGTTCGTCGCGAAGTTTGTCGTTTGGAGCCGCCCGTGGCAAGGTGGCCTCGCCCGGCGTTGTTGCGGCCGGAATCGTCCGTGCCAGCAACTGTCTGCCAGAAAACTGTCTGCCAAATACCTGTGCGTCCGGCTGCCGGCACCACGGCTTCGGGCGTCACGCCCTGGGCCAGGGTTTTTCGGGTTGGGGTTTTTCGAGCCAGGCTACGCCGAGTCGGGATTCCCCTGCCAGAGCCAGCGGAGGGATTCGAACCCACGACCGGCTGATTACAAATCAGCTGCTCTGCCAACTGAGCTACGCTGGCGATTCGACCGCCCTGCCGCCAGGTTGTTCTTCCTGGCACTGTCTTTTTCCCGCGTCGATGCCAAGCATCAATCGCTGGGAGACGGCAGAGTTTAGCAATCGATCGTTCTGGGGCAAGCCGGATTTGACCTCTCCGGTGCTCAAACCTCCAGATCGACCTGATTCACCTGACCGTGACCGGATCCGCCGGACCCGGTCGCACTGACATCTGGACAGTCCGCGGAACGCTTCGGTTCGCTGTGTGAAGCACTGTTTCGGTCATCTGATCGCCGATCATGAGGCAATTCGGCGGTTCATCGGCCGAATTCAACGACCTCGCGATCGGCGGCCAAACTGACGCAGGTTTGTCGCCCCCGCAGCGCCTCGGTGACCTCTCGAAGCATCCGTTCCGGCTCGGCGTCGATCGGATTGACGTGCGTCAGCATCAGATGCTTGGGTGCCGAAGCCTGAGCGATGTTTGCCAGCCGGCTGCTCCAGGTGTGCCCCGTTTTGTTCGCCCACTCCGAGCTGGCGTCGGCAAAATAGCACTCGTGCATCAGCAGATCCGCCCCGGCGTTCCACTCTATCGCCTCGCCACTGTCGTCCCCCGTCGTGTCGGTCAAATACAACAGACGCGGCCCGTTGAGCCAATCCAGTCGATACCCGACGGACATGCCCGGGTGCTGTTGAGGTCGCCAGCGGATCGTGCAGTCGCCGATCGTGAATTCGGGCAACGCGTCGATTTCTCGATATTCCGCCTGGATCGGTACCGGAAACAATAGATCTGAAAACAGGTGCTGCTCGATCGCCGCCAACTTTTCTTTCTCGCCCCAGATTCGCAGCCGATCAACGGGCCGTTGATACAACACGTCCAGCAAAAACGTCAGACCGGCGACGTGATCGAGGTGGGCGTGGCTGAGCAGGATGTCCAGTGTCGGCGTTTCAATCAGTTCGGCCAACCGAAACAGCCCCGTGCCGGCGTCCAAGACGATTCCGCTCTCGGGCAAAAAGTAGCAGCTGGTGTGCCGATCCTCGTTGGGGTGATACCCGGCAGTTCCGAGGCAATGCAGTTGCATGATCGACTGTGCTGGCGGTTCGGGAGGGCGAAAAAAGCTGGCGTCGACGTCAATTGTAGTGCAAGCGACGCCCGCATTGCTATCTCTGACTCCGTTTCCTCTCCGCCCGCGTCAGCTCGAACAGCAGGATCGCGGCGGCCACCGAGACGTTCAAACTGTCGACCAGCGGTCCGCACCCCGGGGCGGTGGGCATCGGAATCGTCACCCGTTCGCTCGCCGCACGCTGCACTTCCTCCGGCAACCCCTCGGCTTCATTACCCATCACCAGGACCGTCGGCGCTGCGTCGCTGGACACGTCGCCGATCGAAATCGAATCGGCCGCCAAGGTCGATGCCAGGCTGACCACCCCTTGGTCGGCCAGGGACCGTAAATCGCCGGCCGGATCGTTCATCACCAGCCAACGCATGCCCAGCACCGCTCCCATGCTGACCCGCATCGCCCGCCGAGAAAACGGGTCGACCGAGCGGTGGTCGATCAAGATCTGTCGGATCCCCAGCGCCGCCGCCGAACGCACCATGCTGCCCAGGTTCTCCATGTCGGTCGTGTGGACGAGTGCCAAGGAGACCGGGTCGGGGCGGAAATCGTCGACCCCGCCGAGCGGTTTTCGCGCCGCACTGGCCAGAAAGCCGCGGTGAAAATCGAACCCGGCCAGCTGACGCATCTGGTCGCGAGAAACCGAATAGACCGGAGTCCCGGCAGCCACCTCGCCCAGCGCGTCCAGATCGCGGCCCTGTTCGACCACCACCGATCGCACGCCAAAATCGCTGGCGATCAATCGGCCCGTGATCAGTTGCCCCTCGACGACGAAGTGTGTCGAGTTCAACACGCGTCCGGTCGGTCGACGCTTCAAGTCGCGAAAGTCCGACAGGCGGTGATCGTCGACCGAATCGATCGGGATCGGCTGGATGGAATCACGGTGGGGCATTGGCTGGCAGCGAGGATGGCGTCGAGTCAGGCGGGTTCTGCTGAGTGAATGGTGAGCCGCTGGCCGTCAGGCCTCGGGCAGCGTCGCAGTGCCCTGCCGCTTACGCGTCGCGGCTCACAAAACCGACAGACCGCAAGCCCTCCGGTTCCTCCTCTCTACCAACACACCGGAGGGCTCGCGCCCTACCGCTAACAAATGCTCCACGGCTTGTTCCAGCGAGACGCTGGCCAAACCCTACGGCGTGAACGCGAGCCGCTGCATCTTCGCCGGAATGCCTTCGCTGGTCACCCAGACCCGCCCCTTGCCGTCGACCGCGATCGCTTCGACCTGCTTCAGCTTTGGCAATTCAAAAATGTCGGGGATCTGCCGCAGACGCGTTTCCAGCGGTACGCGTTTGGAGGCGGGGAAGCGATAGGCTTGAAGGTAATTCGAGATCCAGAGGTCTCCCGTCGTGGGGCAAAGGTCCATGCCGGTGGCAAGCGGGATCGCGAGTTTCGCGATCGGCTTGGCTTCCAGTTCGATCACCGAGGGGCCGGCCGCCGACTGATCGTCTTGCGGACGCTCGGGCAACGGGAGCTCGTACATCGTCGCGAGCAACGGCGACTTGCCCAACATCAAAATCCGTCGCCGGCGAACGTCGACCGCGACGGATTCACAGTTCTGGGGTCCGCCCGGGTAGCGAATCACCAAATGCTGGATTGAATCGACGAATGACCTTTTTCTGGGATCCGGTTCGTCGAACAGGTACAACGAAACCGATTTGCGTTGGGCATCGTTGTCGCCCACGTCGGCAACGAGCAAGCGAGCCCCGCCGTCGTCGAACGATGCCATGTCTTCCCAGTCATGCGCGCCGACCCCGCGCAGCACCAGCCGCCCACAATACTTGCCGCTGGTGTTGAATGCGTACAGCCTCGCTTTGTCGCCGGAATCGTTGTGCGACCAAACGCAATGGGGGGCAACGTGGGAAAACGCCAGGCCGCTGCTCTCGGTCAGTGAAGGGGCGCTGAGCTCCAGAAACGCTTGGCCCGCCACGACGGCGGCGTTCTTCGGTTCCCAGGCGTGGATGTCAGCCGGCGTCAAACAAATAAACCCCGGTAGCCAGGCGACCAGGAATGCGAAGGAGCACGCGGTGGAAAATCGACGTAGCGTCGTGCGACGTTGCATGGATCAGCTTGTGGTTGTTTCCGTCTCCGATCCGACACGAGGCGATTGCCTCAGCGGATGTCATACATTTCCGCAAGCCATTACTTTACTGTGACTTGAGCTGCGACATCACCTGTTGCACGATTTTCTCGATCACTTGATTGGAAACCCGCGGCGTTGGCGCGTCGACGAATTCTTTCAATAAATCATCGATCTGACGCTGGGCTTCGGCAATGGCGTCCTTTTGCCGTTCAGAAATCGGGACGCGTCCCGGACCGAGGTCCCAGCCGCGAGACCGGGCGCCGGCACGAAACCCTTCGGGGAACTCGCTGATGGAGATCATGGCGTCGAACAGCGGCAGCAACTGGTACTGCAACTTCATCGCCTGGTCGATGTCGCCGGCAACCACGCTGCGGTGAATCGCACGAGTCAGTTCGGGGACGACTCCACTGGTCGCATTGGTCCCGCCATTGGCTCCCACCACCAGCATCGGAACCAAGGCCGCATCCCAGCCCGTCAGGAAACAAAAGTCGTCGCGGATCGGACGGATCTGCGAGATCATCCGCATCATGTTCGGCAAGTCACCCGAACTGTCTTTGATGCCGACCACGCGCGGGCATTCCGACGCCAAACGAACGACGGTGTCGACGGAAATCGGCGAAGCAAACAGGGGGATGTTGTACAGCGTCACGTCCACCGACACGGCATCGGCGATCTCGCGGAAATACGCATAAACGCCTTGATCGGAAAGCCGGTAGTAGAACGGGGCGACGATCGCGACCGCCCGCACACCCATCGCACCATAGGCTTCGCACGCCGCAATCGTCTCCTTGGCGTTCGCCTCGGCGGCACCGGCCAAGACCGGCACGCGACCGGCGGTCTGGTCCACCACCACCTCGACGATCCGTCGCCGCTCTTCGGCGGTGAAACGAATGAATTCGCCCGTGCTGCCGTTGGGGTACAGCCCATCGACGCCTTTTTCGATCAACCAGTCCACGTAGCGACGCAACGTGTCTTCGTCGACACGACCGTCACGATCGACAGGCGTGATGTTGGGGGTCAAAATTCCGGTGATTGGGGTGGGCATCAATACGCAGCGGATTCGAGGATGAAACGGTCTGTCGAAAGAATAGTTCAGCGCTAGCAGGCTGTCGATTTAATGGGATTTCGTGAGGCAATGGTGAGCCGCTGGCCGTAAGGCCTCGGGCGGACGCCTCAATGCCCGGCCGCTTACGCGTCGCGGCTCACTCTATCGACAGGCCGCTGGTAAGCTGGAAGCCTCGGCCACGGTTCGCGGGCTCACCGATCGCAAGCTGGAAGCTTACGCCACTTTCGCAAGCTGGAAGCTTACGCCACCGGGTGGGTTAGGCGAGGAGTTCTCGGACCACTCGCGCCGGTTCGACGCCGGTGAGCCGCTGATCGAGCCCCTGGAATTTCACGCTCAATCGCGTGTGGTCGAACCCCAGTTGGTTCAAAATCGTGGCATGCAGGTCGCGGACATGCACGCGATCACGTGTCACGTTGAAGCCGAATTCATCGCTCTCGCCCAGCGTCGTGCCCGCCTTCATCCCGCCGCCGGCCAGCCACATCGTGAACGCGTTGGGGTGGTGGTCGCGACCGTCGTTGCCGCCGCCCTGAACCATCGGCGTGCGTCCAAACTCGCCACCCCAAATCACTAACGTCTCCTCCAACATCCCGCGTCGCTTTAAATCTTGAATCAACGCCGCACAGGCCTGGTCGGTGTTCTTGCAATTGGTTTTCAATCCGCCGACCAGATTGCCGTGCTGATCCCATGCTTCATGGAACAGCTGAACAAATCGAACGCCACGCTCGACCAGCCGTCGCGCCAACAAACAGTTTTTGGCAAAGGACGGTTTGTCGGGATCGGCACCGTACAGGTCCAGCGTCTGTTGCGTTTCGGATTGGATGTCCATCAATTCCGGCGCGGACGATTGCATGCGGTACGCCATCTCGAACGAATTGATGCGCGTCGCGATCTCGGGATCACCGGTCAACGCCAGATGTTGCTGATTGAGTGCCGTGATCGCGTCCAACGCGTCGCGTTGTGCGCGTGCATCCACCCCCGGCGGATTGGACAAATACAGCACCGGATCGCCGACACTGCGGAGCTGCACGCCGGAATACATGGTCGGCAAAAAACCGCTGCCCCAGTTGCTGTTGCCACCGCTGGGTCCCTTGCTGCCGCTGCTGAACACGACGAACCCCGGCAGATCTTTCGACTCGCTGCCCAACCCGTAAAGCGTCCAGGCACCCAGGCTGGGCTTGCCAAACAATTGCGACCCGGTGTTCATCATGATCTGCGCCGGCGCGTGATTAAACGCGTCGGTCGTCATCGATTTCACGATCGTTAATTCATCGGCGACCTTTGCAGTGTGCGGCAAGATCTCACTGATCTCCGCACCACTCTCTCCGTGGCGGGCGAATTTGAATTTCGGCCCCAGCAGTTTTGAATTCGGGTCGATGAATGCCGCCCGATAACCTTTCAACAGTTCCGCCGGTGGCAACGTGCCATCGAACTTGGCAAGCTGTGGTTTGTAGTCGAATAATTCCAAATGGCTGGGCGCCCCGGCCATGAACAGAAAAATCACGTTCTTGACTTTGCCGGGAAAGTGCGGCTGGCGAACGGCAAGCGGATCGGCCGTCGACGCGGCACCGGACTCTTCAGCCATCAGTTGGGCGGCTGCGATCGCGCCCAACCCGACGCCACAATCTTTTAAAAACCAGCGCCGCGATCGATTCAGGTTGTTCATCATCTATTCTCGAGTGATCGTTTCATCCAAGTTCAGCATCACGCGACAAACCAGCGACCACGCCGCCAATTCTGTCGCATCCAAATCGTCCAGGTCCAGCAGCGGACCGGAAGACAGAATGGATTCCGCGGAGAGTTCGTTCGAATCAATCCGTTCGCGTTGACGCATCAGGTAGTCGCTCAACACACGTTGTTCTGCGCCGCTCGGTGCGCGTCCGACACAACGTTCGAAAGCGAACCGGATGCGTCGGCCGTCGCTGACCGTTCTGTTTTCAGCAGGTCCGTCTTCATCGGCATCGCATTGGCGTAACGTCTTGGCCGCCAACGCGATCGAGCACTCCAGAAACATCGGTTCGTTGAGCGAGGTGAGCGCTTGCATCGGCGTGTTGGATGTGCTGCGACGGACGCAGGACAGGTTGCCGGGGAGGGCGTCAAAGTTTTCGAGCATCGGATAGGGAACGCTGCGAAATCGAAACGTGTACAACGCCCGTCGGTAACGCTGATCGTCTTGGGCGACATCCCAGATCTTGGGGCCGTAGCTGACCGGTGGGGTGAACAAGAACTCCGGCGCCGGCGGGTAAACGCTCGGTCCGCCCACGCTGCGGTTGAGCAATCCGCCGGCCGCCAAGGTGATGTCACGCACCGTTTCGGCGGGCACCCGAAAGCGTGCTCCCCGCGCCAGCAGGCGGTTGTAGGGATCGCGCTGGGCCAATTCGGGTGTCAAATTCGACGACTGGCGATAGGTCGCCGAACTGACGATCAAACGATGCAAGTGTTTTAGACTCCAGTGGTTCTCGATCAGTTCGACCGCCAAAAAATCCATCAGCTCGGGATGCGACGGCGGCGCACTCTGCGTCCCCAGGTCGTCACTGGTTTCGACCAAGCCGACTCCGAAATACGCTTGCCAAATTCGGTTGACGATCGATCGGGCCGTGGTCGGAGATTCGTCCGAGGCCAACCACCGCGCGAACTGCAATCGCTTGGGCTCGGCGCTGCTTCGCTCGTTGTTCGCTTTCAACGGATGCAAAAGCGCAGGGACGTGCGGTTGGACTTCTTTGACGGGGCTCAGGAAATCACCCCGCGCCAACAACGATGTCGCCCGCGGCGCGTCGCGACGGGCCAAGGTCAATTGCGTGGTGCCACGGGGATGGGATTTCCAGGCCTGTTCGATCGCGTCGTTGTGCGGTTGTGCTTCGGCCACGGTGGTCCGCCAATGAGAAAACACGGTCGCTTCCTCCGCCGGCGTCCATTGGTCCGGTGCCTGTCGAATCAACGCAGCGACCGCCTGGGGCAGCGGAACAAATTCCGGGATCACTTCACCGGTCAGCGACACCCGAAATCGTCCGATGTTGAAGGTCTGGTTGTCGTCACTGTTCCATCCGCCGTGTCGTTGGGCCAGATGGACGGTGACGATCGCGTGTTGCCCGTCGGGGATTTCGATCGGCTGGTCGAATTCAAACCATGCGGTTTGCGAGATGTTGCTCAGCGGCGTGTCGACTTCGTTGGTCCAAGCGGTCGTCTCGTCGCCGTCGATGGCAAAGTCGATGCCGCCGGTGATGCGTTTCTGGTCCTTCTTGTTGTCATACCGCGGTTTCAACTCGGCGACCGCCGGCGAGCGATCGGCGACGGCGCGGCTGAATTTGATCCGCGTCGATTGCTCGGGGGCGTCAGACAAAGCGACATCGGCCGTCAGTTCGCTCAGCGCCCACGTCCCGTCGACACTTCGTCCCGGCCCGCCACGTGGCAGGTTCGGGTGCGTCAGCAATTCCAATTGCAGTCCCGTCAGCCGCTTGCCGTGGAAGGTGCCGGTGCCCTGCGGTTTGAAATTTGTCGGCGCATAGCTTTGGCACAGACACGACCCATCGCCTTGGGGTTGGAACTTCGATCCGCTCAACGCGGTGTCCAAGAACGACAATTCGGTCGTCGTCCAGTCGGGTTCGGCCCGTGACGCCACTTCGTGCGCCCAGCGGTGCATCCGCACACGCCAGTCGGGCAGGGCCTGCTTGATCAAACGCTCCTGTTCTTCGATCTGCCGCAGCACTTGCTGGCGGCGTTCGAGTTCAGCGTCGGTATAAACCGGCACGATCGCATCATGCGTGTTGTTCAGGAACGCGAACATTCCATAGTACTCGTGCTGCTCGATCGGGTCATACTTGTGCGTGTGACACTGGGCGCATTGAATCGTCAGCCCGAGGATGGATTTGCCGATCGCGTCCATGCGGTCGAACATCGCTTCCATGCGAAACTGCTCGGGATCGGCGCCGCCTTCCTCGTTGACCATCGAATTCCGCAAGAATCCGGTGGCCACGTGATCGGCTTGTGTGGCATCAGGCAGCAGGTCGCCGGCGATTTGGCGAATGATGAAATCGTCGTAGGGGCGATCGTCGTTGAACGAGTCGACGACCCAGTCGCGGTAAAACCAGGCTTCGCGGGGTTTGTCTTTTTCGTAGCCGTCGGAGTCGGCATAGCGGGCCGCGTCCAACCACAGCCGCCCCCAGTGTTCGCCATAGTGACTCGATTGAAGCAGCCGGCTGACCAGATTCTGGTACGCCGTCTCGCCGTCCTCTTGAAGACGTTTCTCCCACGTCGCGACAAAATCCGGTTCCGGGGGCAGCCCGGTCAAGTCCAACGATAGTCGGCGGATGAGCGTGCGGTTGTCGGCGGCCGGTGAAGGCGAAAACCCTTCGGATTCGAGTTTTCGAGCGACAAACGCGTCGATCGGATTCTTCACCCACGAGGCCCGGTCGACGGGGGGGATTTCCGGGCGACCCGGTGGCACAAACGCCCAATGGGTTTCGAACGCGGCTCCCTGGTCGATCCAGCGTTTCAGCACGTCGATCTGCGACGCGTCGAGTGTCTTGCCGGAATCCGGCGGAGGCATCTTCAACTCGGGATCGGTTTCGATCAATCTGGCGTACAATTCACTGGCCGAGGCGTCGCCCGGCTGGGTCACCGCAGCCGCGGAATCGGGATCGTCCAAACGCAAATCCGCCTCGCGTGATTCTTCATCCGGCCCGTGACAGGCGAAACAGGCATCGGACAAGATCGGACGGACTTGGCTGGCAAAATCAATGTCACCATCGGTCGCGTTTTCTTTAGCAACGGACATGCCGCAGCAGCACATCCAGGCCAACAAGGTGGCGAATCTTCGATTCATGGGCGATCGTTGCGAGGTAGGGAGTGGGAGGGAACGTCATTGTACCATCGACGTGTCGACAACGTCTGCAAGACTGCCCGTTCCGCCATCCACTGGCAAAGACGAAAATCTTCCTACCCCATAATCTTCCTACCCCAACTTCGACATCCCGCACGGACGAGTGATCTCCCCCTGAAGGCATCGCGTCGGATTGAGCAAACGGATGGACTGGTAGATAATCGCGGCTCACGCGAACGCCTCTCCCTGGACCCGCCCCATGCGAATTGTCCTCTGTTATCCTGTCGGCAAAAAACATATCGACCAGATTCAAGCCGCGGCGCCGGATTTTGAAGTGGTCAACGCCGGCCAGGAACGGATCGATGAGCTGCTGCCGACGGCGGACATCTTTATCGGTCACGCCAAAGTCCCGGTGAACTGGGATCGCGTGCTCGAGGCCGGGAAACTGCGTTGGATTCAGTCTTCGGCGGCGGGGTTGGACCATTGTCTGGTTCCCGGCGTGATCGAATCCGACGAGATCGTCGTCAGCAGCGCGTCTGGTTTGTTCGCCCCCCAAGTCGCCGAGCAAACCTTTTCATTGTTGTTCGGCGTGATCCGCCGCGCTCCGCTGTTTTTTCGCGCCGAAGCGAAACGCGAATTCGTGCGATTGCCCACCGATGATCTGCGTGGCAAAACCGTCGGGATCGTCGGCTTGGGCGGGAACGGTCGCTTTCTGGCACGCGTGTTGGCGCCTTGGGACGTTCGCATCATCGCCACCGATTTCTACCCCGTCGATTGTCCGGCAGAGGTTTCGGAGCTTTGGCCGGCCGACCAACTCGATCGGCTGCTCGGCGAAAGCGATGTCGTGATTCTGACGCTACCGCTCAACGGGGACACCAAGGGAGTGTTCGACGCCGAACGTTTCGCGACGATGAAGCGTGGTTCGTACTTGATCAACGTCGCCCGCGGATCGGTGGTCCAGGAGAAAGCGTTGTGCGAGGTGCTGGCCAGCGGTCACCTGGCCGGCGCGGGATTGGACGTGACGGAAGTGGAACCGTTGCCGCCGGAGAGTTTGTTGTGGGATGACCCGAAAGTGATGATCTCGCCGCATGTGGGCGCGCAATCCGCTCGGCGTGTCGACGATTCGACTGCTCTGGCCGTGATCAACTTAAGACGCTATCAGTCGGGCTTGCCCGTCTACAATCGCGTCGATAAACGACTCGGGTTCCCACATCCGTCGTCGGTGTATCGCGGTCAAACCAATTGAATTCCCTGCGGTGATTGCGCACCTTTTTCCGCCCGATCCCACCGCGTGCCTGTCCCACCGCGTGCATCATGAGCAGTAGCAATCGAACAACGATCCCTTGTGAAGCGGCGGTCTATCGCAACGATCACCCCGTCGGCCCGGTGAGGTTGCCGATGAAAGATCAGGCGGCGTTCATCAAGGAGTTCAATCGGCTGTATCGCGATGCGGGAATCGTCATTGAGCCGATTGAGCATTCAGCTGCCAATCGTAGTCCAGGTAAGCAATGCTGACGGCATTGCCCAGCGCGGCGCGCCGGGCCGTGGAGTCGGGCAACCAGCCGGCGATTCGCCGCAACACTTCCGACTGGCCATCGCCGAAATCTTCGCCGAACCATTTCAAGATGGCCGACAAATAAAATCGTTTCTCCGAAACGTCGTGGCGAAAGTTTTGGCTGCGTGAGAAAAAGTCTTTCGTGTTGGTCGTCAACTGTTCGTCAACATGCTCGGGGACGTAGGCTGCACTCAGTAGGCGAGGGCAACCGATCGACGCGCACACGATCGCAAAATGGATCCGTGGCTCGCCCATCTTACGTAACACCTGGTGTTCGATTTCGTCCAACGAAAACGGTTGATGGCCGACGTGCAATTTCAAGTCGTGCCAGATGTGGTATCCCCACAGCTTGGGCGTGTGATTGCGAATGCTGGTCGTCGGGTACTCGCGCAAAATGCCCTTGATGGTCAACGCGTTGTAGGCGTTGATCCAAAACGCGAGCCGATGGGCTTGCGTGGTTTTCTCGTCCGCTGCGATCGAGGCGGTGGAAAGATGTTTCAGATAATCGTCGAGCAGTGTTTGGTCTGGCCGGCTGGCGTGCCAACGCTTGTAATCGACTCGCCCGTCTGAATCGACATACGTTGCCAGCAACTTGTTCCAGCTCGAATGATCGATGGTGTGCATCGGAACCAACTTGGCTTTGGCATCACCGACGTAGACCGGCGTTCCCGCGACGGCGTGCCGGGTTGCCGCGATGCTGAGAGCGAGCGCAGCGGCAAGTGTCAATGCGGTTGGAACGCGACGATTCATGGGCAAAGACCTCTGGCAAGGGGGGAGCTTGATTGTAGCTGGTTGATCTCCGGGGCAGCTACAGTGGCCAATGCCCACCGGCGGTCACGTTCCGCCAGGAGCCGGCAATTGCATCGAATTGGCGGACGAGCGGGGCCAACACACATCTCCGGTTTCGAGTGGGATAGGCTGGGATAGGCTCTGCTGATCGCGGCCGGCCGCGAACAAACAACCGCCGGTGTTAGCGGAACGGCGCGAGCGGGCTGTCGATTTAAGCCCGCACGCGTTAGCAAGGGGCCACGCGGCGCCCCTCGCTCACGCGTCGGGCTGGCATGATCACGCTGATTTCGGAACATCGACTAAATCGACAGCCCGCGAGCCGTCCGGTGACAGCTCGAAAACACGTTGAAAGACCGGAGGGCTCGCGCCCTGCCGCTAACAACCAGCACCATCTCCCCGACGCAGATCTTCATGAACCGACCCGAACCGCCAGCCGACCCTTCCGAGAAACCGTCGGGATCGAAATGGAAGTTGATCGTGTTTGCGATCTTGGCCGTGATGATCCTGTCAGTGGGCTTCCTGTATCGTGACGTGATTTCGCTAGCGACGCTCGCCCAGCGTGAATCCCAGCTCCGCGCGTTTCAAGACCAGCATCCGGTCGCCGTCTATGCGATTGCGTTTGGCGTTTACGTTGCCGTCACGGGGTTGTCGCTGCCCGGGGCCGCGGCGCTGACCATGGTCTATGGATGGTATTTCGGATTCGCCCGCGCGCTGGTGTTGGTCAGTTTCGCCTCCACCGCCGGGGCGACCACCGCGTTTCTCAGTAGCCGCTATCTGTTGCGTGATGCGGTCCAGTCGCGCTACGGGGCGTCGATGAAAACGTTTCAAAAACGACTCGCTGAAGAAGGCGCCTTTTATCTGTTCACGCTGCGGTTGATTCCCGCGGTCCCGTTTTTCGTCATCAATCTGGTGATGGGTCTGACGCCGATCCGGGTGAGGACGTTTTGGTGGGTCAGTCAGCTGGGGATGCTGGCCGGTACCGCGGTTTACGTTTACGCCGGATCTCGCGTCCCCGATTTAAGCGTGTTGGCCAAAGAAGACGTCAGCGCCGTGTTCACCCCTTCACAGTTGTTGCAACTGGCGGTCGCGTTCGCCCTGCTGGGGATTTTTCCACTCGCCGTCCGCAAGATCCTATCGGCCCTCCGCCCCAAAGTGGCGTAAGCTTCCAGCTTGCCCTTGTTCCCGAGCTCCGCCCTACGCCGTGAACGATTTATTTCCTGTGTTTGACGAGGTTTTAGCGGCAGGGCGCAAGCCCTCCGGTTCCGCTTCTTTGCCAACACACCGGAGGGCTCGCGCCCTACCGCTAAAAAATCGTTCACGGCGTAGGGCTCCGCCTGGGAACACGATGCGATGGAGGCTCCCGCCTCCGACCCGCGCACCGCGTGTGGCGTCACGGGCTGTCGATCTAGTGAGCCGGGCATTGCGGCGCCCGCCCGAGGCCTGACGGCCAGCGGCTCACCATTGACTCCGCAGATCCCGATTCAATCGACAAGCTGGAAGCTTACGTCACTTGGGCGAACCCCGGTTTGTTTTTCGGCGTCGGTGTTTTAGCATGACCGACATGAAATTCACCAAAATGCACGGCGCCGGCAACGACTACGTCTACGTCGATTGTTTTTCCCAATCCGCCCCCGAAAACGCTCCCGAATTGGCTCGCCAGATCGCCCATCGACACTTCGGTGTCGGCGGCGACGGGTTGATCCTGATTCGCCCCAGCGATTCCGCCGACGCGCGGATGCAGATGTTCAATGCCGACGGCAGCGAAAGCGAAATGTGCGGCAACGGAATTCGCTGCGTTGCCAAATTCGTTTACGACCACAACATCGCCAAGCGGGACGCCCTCAAAATCGAGACCGGCGCCGGTGTGTTGGATCTGGCGCTTGCGGTAGGCAGCGACGGGCTGGTCGATCAAGTCACGGTGGACATGGGCGTGCCCGAATTGGTCGGGCGCAAGGTACCGACGACAATCCCCACCGCCCGCGACGATCAACGTGTCATTGCCGTCCCGGTCGAATTCGCCGGCCAAACCCTGGAAGTGACCTGTGTGTCGATGGGGAATCCCCACTGCGTGATTTTCGTCGAAGAAGCCAGCGACGAGTTGGTCCTGGGGTTGGGTCCGAAAATCGAAACCGACCCGCGGTTCCCCAACCGCATCAACGTCGAATTTGTCGAAGTCCTGTCGCCGATCGAAGTTCGTCAGCGGACTTGGGAACGGGGCTCGGGCGAAACCTGGGCCTGCGGAACCGGCGCCTCGGCGGTCTGTGTCGCCGGCGTGTTGGCCGGGCGGACGGAGCGAAAGATTTTGAATCATTTGCTCGGCGGCGATCTGACGCTTGAGTGGATCGAGCAATCCGATCACGTGATGATGACGGGACCGGCCACCGAAGTCTTTTCCGGTGAGTGGCCGACACGTTGAATGAATCATTCGAATCCGAATCGGACGCGCTGACACAAGCCGTTTCCGTCAGCGAGCTGAACCATCAGCTCAAGGCGGTCGTCGAAGGCACGTTCCCGATGATGTGGGTTGCCGGCGAAGTGACCGACGTGGCCAAGCCACGCAGCGGACACATCTATTTCACCCTCAAGGATGACGACTCCCAAATTCGTGCCGTGATGTGGCGCAACGTGGCGTCGCGGTTGAAATTCGATTTGGAAAACGGCCAGTCCATCCTGTGTTTCGGCGGGCTGGAAATCTACACCGTCCGTGGCACCTATCAGATCGTCGTGCGCAAAGCCCAGCCGCAAGGCGTCGGGACGCTTCAGTTGGCTTTCGAAAAATTGAAAGCACGCCTGAACGCCGAGGGGCTGTTTTCCTATGAACGCAAGCAGCCGTTGCCGAGTCATCCGCGGCGGATCGGCGTGATCACCAGCCCCAGCGGCGCGGCGGTTCACGACTTTCTGGTCGCCGCGGAAAACCGCATGATCGGCGCGGAGATTTTTGTGATCCCGGCGCAAGTTCAGGGCAGCGGCGCCGCCGAAACGATCGTTCGTGGTTTAAAAGCCGCTGCGATGATTCGTCCCAAACTGGACGTCGTCGTCGTCGCCCGCGGCGGCGGCAGCCTGGAAGACCTGTGGTGTTTCAATGAAGAAGCGGTCGTCCGCGCGATCGCCCAGTGCCCCGTCCCCACGGTGTCGGCGGTGGGCCACGAAGTCGACGTGACGCTGTCCGACTTGGCCGCCGACGTTCGCGCCCTGACGCCGACCGACGCCGCCACCAAAGTCTTCGCCGATCGGTCGGGAATTGTTCAACGCGTCAATGATTTGACACGCCGACTTCATCGGGTGATGCAATACGAACTCGAGCGGAGACAGGTCGCACTCGACGTGCTGGCCAACCATCCGGCGATGTCCAAGCCGATGGAAATGGTGCACCTGCGGTCGCGGTTGGTCGATGAACTCGATCAACGGGCCAAACAAGCGATCGATCGCCGCTTGCAGCAATCAAAATCCGATGTCGCGACGCTGGCGGCAAGTCTTGCGGCGCTGTCACCACTGAACACGCTGGCCAGAGGTTACAGCGTGACCAGCGATTCCGATGGCAACGCGATCAGCGATGCTTCACGACTTGAGATCGGTGAACGAGTCACCACGCGTTTGGCGAGCGGCTCGTTCGAATCCGTCGTCGACAAGATCAATTCGGAGTGAAGTTACATCACCCTCCCACACAGAGGTCGTGCAGTTTTTAAAGTCACCCTCCTGGCAGGAGGGTCGAGCGAAGCGAGGGGAGGTCGATCGGTGAATCGCGGCACGGGCATCAGTAACAAGGGATGCAGCAACCGTTGGTGTTTAGCCTTCAGGCGATTCCCGTTCGCTGCGACGC
>NZ_JANZKV010000090.1 GCF_025060895.1 Stieleria sedimenti
TTTTGCAGCGCCGGCCCTCTCTGGCGTTTGCTTGCTGCGCAAACGCCGTCTCTCCCAGAGGGAGAGAATCTAGTTGATTACCAAATCCCGCAGTAAAAGAATCGACGTCCCCCAGGGAGGGTGACGCAAGATGTGTAGACACCAATGCCTGCTCTGAGAGTAGCGTTCTACACTGGACGCTGTCTCCAGCCTGTGGGGAACTCGTTATGATGTGTTGATCGCGTCGGATCGGCCGTGTCTTGTCAGGCAGGAAGCCCATCCCACGTTGTTGCACCTGATCAATTTCGCCTCCACTTGACATCTGAAGCATGCCCACAAAATTGCTCGCACTGGTTTGTTGCTTCGTTGGTTTGCCGGCCACGGCAATTTCGTCCCACAGCGCCGCAGCCGCCGACCAGCCGAGCGTGTTGTTCATTTTCTTGGACGACTTCGGTTGGCGGGATGCCGGTTTCATGGGCAGCGACTTCTACGAGACGCCGAACCTGGATGCACTGGCCGCCCGCGGCATGGTGTTCACGGATGCCTACGCCGGCGCCGCCAATTGCGCCCCGTCGCGCGCCTGCCTGCTATCGGGTCAGTACTCGCCCCGTCACGAGATCTACAACGTGGGGACGTCGCGGCGGGGGAATCGGAAACACGGCCGGTTGATGCATATCCCCGGCACCGACACACTGCGAACCGACATTCGCACCTGGGCCCACTGCGTGCGAGACGCCGGCTACCGAACCGGCACGATCGGCAAATGGCACCTCAGCAACGACCCGCTGCCCTATGGATTCGATTTCAATTTTGCGGGCACGCACAGCGGAAGTCCGCCGCGGGGTTACTATCCGCCGCACGGCAACATTCCCGAGTTGGCCGATGCCCCCAAGGACGAGTACCTGACGAACCGTTTGACCGAAGAGGCAATCAAGTTCATTCGTCGCGAATCGGACAAGCCGTGGTTTTTGTACTTGACCCATTTCGCCGTGCACACGCCGATCCAGGGTGAGCCGGAGCTGGTGAAAAAGTACGAACAGAAAACCCCCGGTGAACTGCACGACCATCCCGTGATGGCGGCAATGATCGAAAGTGTCGATCGCGGTGTGGGGCGGATCATCAAGACGATCGAGTCGCTGGGGCAGACCGACGACACCATTATCGTGTTCACCAGCGACAACGGCGGTTACGGTCCGGCGACGTCAATGAAACCGCTGAAAGGATACAAGGGAACGTACTACGACGGCGGCATCCGCGAACCGATGTTTGTCGTTTGGCCGGGCGTGACGAGACCGGGGACGACCTGCGACACGCCGGTGATCAATGTCGATTTGTTCCCGACGTTTTGTGAGATGACCGGCGCGGCATTGCCGGATCAACCCGTCGATGGTGTCAGCCTGCGCCCCTTGCTGGCCGGCGAAGCCGATCCGGCGTTCGAGTCGCGATCGCTGTTCTGGCACTTCCCCGCGTATCTGCAAAGCTACCAACGAATTGACGAGCAGCGCGATGTGCTGTTTCGTTCGCGGCCCTGCGGCATCATCCGCAACGGAAAATGGAAGCTGCACGAGTACTTTGAAGATGGCGGGTTGGAGCTGTACGATTTGGAAGCGGATCCCGGCGAGACGACCAACCTGGCCGCGTCGCATCCGCAAGACCGAGACCGATTGCACGGGCTGCTCAAGGCCTGGCGAGAATCGACCGCTGCCCCCGTGCCGACCGAGCCGAATCCCGACTTCGATGCCGCCGACGAAGAGCGGGAAATCGCCAGACGCTTGAAAAAAAAAGGATAAGTCTATAGCCTGAACAGCGTCAACCGTGGGATCAGCTGCCAGCCTGTCGTGATGGTGTTGACGGGCTGGACACCGATCCCCGTTGGGTTGCGCCCGGTGTTTTGCCGATCGAATGCGGGATGGAGTGGACGTGATGGAATTAAATGCCGAGCAAAAGCGTGCCGCCGAGTTCGCCGGGGATGATGTGCTGGTCCTGGCCGGCGCGGGGACGGGAAAGACCAGCACCATCGTCGCCCGTGTCGTCCATCTGACGAAGATCGGCGTCGACCCGCGACGCATTCTGCTGTTGACCTTCACTCGGCGTGCCGCCCGCGAGATGCGGCATCGGCTGACTCAGCAGATCGGTTCCTCGGCCAAGACCGTGCCGACGGGAACCTTTCACAACTTCTGTTTGCAATTCCTTCGTCGCTGGCCGGATCTGTTCGAGTGCGGTTCGCTGACGATCATCGACCGCGATGACCAGTTGCAACTGATGAAGCTTGCCCGCGCGAATGTGGTGGGAAAGGACGCCGCGTTTCCCAAGTCGGCCGAGCTCGCCAATTACTACTCTTACGCGCGAAACACCAACCGTCCGGTCGCCGAGTACTTGGCCGAGTTCACCGACCATGACGAAGAAGGAATCAAACGGATCAGCAGCGTCTTGCAGGACTACACCAAACGAAAGCACGAGTGTCGGTACTTCGACTACGACGACATCCTGCACCTGTTCGCCCGGCAGTTGCACCGCAGCCGAATCGTCCGCGAGAAGATGCAAACGCGTTATGACCACATTCTGGTCGACGAGATGCAGGACACCAATCCGCTGCAATGGTTGATCCTGGATGGCATGCGTGACCCGGCAAAATTATTTTGCGTCGGTGACGACGCGCAAAGTATTTATGCGTTTCGCGGCGCCGACTTTCGCAACGTCCACTCTTTCACCGAGCGAGTCGCCGGCGCGGAGGTGTTGAAACTGGAAGAGAATTATCGCAGCACCCAGGAGATCTTGGATCTGTCCAACTGGTTGCTCGACCAGTCGCCACTGGGCTATGACAAACACCTGCGTTCCGCCCGAGGTCCGGGCATCAAACCGGTCCTGGTTGAATTGGACGGCGACTTTGAGGAGGCGGACTGGGTGGCATCGGACTTGATGCAGCGACACGAAGACGGTGATCCGTGGCGCGACCACATGATCCTGACCCGCAGCGCGTGGGCGGCCCGAAGTGTCGAAGCGGCCTTGATCGAAAACGACATCCCCTATCGATTCATCGGCGGCACGCAACTGCTTCAATCGGCACACGTCAAGGATCTGCTCAGCCTGCTGCGTGTGATCGACAATCCCGCCGACCAATTGGCATGGATGCGTTATCTGACGCTTTGGCCGCGGATCGGCGAAAAGACGGCGGCGACCACGATCAGCAAACTGTTGGCGATGCCAAACATCAAGGCCATCAGCGAGTTCTTGACCGATCAATACAAGACCAATCCGCGTCTGGCCGAATCGATCACCGAATGTCTGACGTGTTGGGACCGGCCCAGCGACGTGATCGGCGCCGCGACGGACAAGATGACGCCGCTGCTGGAAAAGAAATACGATGACTGGGATCGTCGCAGCAAGGATCTGAAGTTGCTGCAACGATTGGCGGCCAAACACCAATCGGTCGGCGAGTTCTTAGAAACCTACACGCTGGACCCGATCACCGAATCCGAGGCCAGCAACGAAGACGTTGACGATTTAGTGACGCTGATTACCGTTCACAGTGCCAAGGGAACCGAAGCACCGGTGTGTTATCTGATCGGAGTCCAACCGGGTAACTATCCCCATGTCCGCAGCATCGGCGACGACGACAAAGAGGAAGAGGAGCGACGGGTGTTGTACGTCGCGATGACGCGTGCCCAGAACGAGCTGTTTCTGACCGGAACCCTGCGCTCGCACGGTGCCTATGTCCCGCACCACAATCGGTTTTATCCATCCGGCGGCTCGAACACCCAGCCGTACTTTTTGAGCGACGTGCCGCCTGATCTGGTCCAGTCGGACTTGGACATCGACGCCGATCCGTTTGACGCGCCGATCACCTCGTTTCGGGGTTAACCCGAAATCACCAGGATCGCGGTGTCGGCGTTTAGGTTCGGATCATCATCGGCATCGATGCGTTTACCGAGGGAGGCATCGACATAGATCTCTTTTTCCAGGCGAAGCGACATTTGGCGGCACAAATCGTGAACATCGGCGATGCTGGGAAACCGCCGATTGGGCGTGTTGTACCACTCGAACGCGAATTCGCCGGGGGCTTTGGGGGAACGCCCACGGACGACATAGTCTTCCCTCAGTTCTCGGTAGGCGAAGTTGGGAAAGCTGACGATGATCCGCCGACCGACACGGATCATTTCCTGAAACAGCGTTTCCACGTTGGCGACCGCTTGCAAGGTCGCGCTCAGGATGACCACGTCGAATTGATTGTCGATGAAGGCCGGCAAGCCATGGTTCAGGTCATAGTCGATGACATCGATGCCCCGGCGTCCGGTTTTGACAATGCTCTCCTGTTCGACCTCGACGCCGACTAACACTTCGTGTCCCCGTTTGCGAAGCGCGGCCAACAGGTGGCCATCCCCACAGCCCAGGTCGAGCACCGACGCGCGGTCGGGAATCTCAGCAAGGATCAACTCTTCGACGTTCGAGATCGAGGCGGGCGTGGTGTCGATGTCACCGAGTCGAGCTTGCACCAACGGCCCGTACTGGGCGATGTCTTCGGCGATCAAAAAGGAATCGTGTCCCCGCGGCGTTGTGATTTCGCCGTAAGTAACCGGCTTGCCCAATGCCGTCAACGCGTTGACGATGGCACGTGATTGGTCCGTGGTGAACAACCAATCGCTGCTGAAGCTGACGACCAGGAACTGACAATCCACATCGTTGAATGTTTCCATCAATTGCAGCCGGTTGACGCCCAGGTCAAACAGATCCATCGCCATCGTCAGCGTGACATAGCTGTTGGCATCAAAACGGGTGGTGAATTTTTGGCCTTGGTGGGCGAGGTACGAACCGATGCTGAATCGTTGTTCGAACACGGACACGATCTGCCGCGGGTCGTGACGATCGGAGCCGAACTTTTGCTCCATCGCTTCGGTCGACAAATAGGTCACGTGACCGAGCATGCGTGCGATGGCCAATCCCGTGTTGGGCCGTTTGGGTTTGTCGTAATACTGGCCGCCGTAAAAGTGCGGATCGGTTTGGATGGCGTTGCGGCCGATGATGTCGAACCCGAGCGCTTGGCTGGTCAGTCGCGCGCTCGAAGCGATCACGACGCACAAGTCGGTCGAATCGGGATGCTTGGCGACCCAAGCCATCGCCTGATGGCCGCCGAGCGAACCGCCGACGATGGCGTGCCAGCGGCCGATGCCCAGATGATCAGCCAGCATCCGCTGGACTGTGACCATGTCACCGATCGTGATCCTTGGAAAGTCGGCGCCGAAGGGCCGGCCGGTTTGCGGGTTCAGATCACTGGGGCCGGTCGTGCCACGACAACCGCCCAGGACGTTGGGGCAGACGACGAAGAACCGATCGGTGTCGACCGGTTTGCCGGGACCGATCAGATCATCCCACCAGCCGGGATCGTCGTCCGGGTCGTGCCGTGCGGCGTGGGAGTCGCCCGAGACGGCATGACAAACCAAGACGGCGTTGGAGGCGTCGCTGTTGAGGGTGCCCCAGGTCTCGAACGCACAGCACACGTTGCTCAATCGCCCGCCCAGTTCCAGTGCAACATCGCCGTCGAAGGTCACCGAGCGGACATGCTTGAGCGGTCCGACGACGCGGTCGTCGTCGGTGCTTGCGAACAGATCGGTGGTGGAATCGGGCTGGCTCACGTCGCCGCGGCGAGCGCCTGTTTCAGGTCATCGATGATGTCTTGGACGTCTTCGATCCCGACCGAGACCCGGACGTACTCGGGAACGACCCCCGCCTTGGCCTGTTCTTCGGCCGTCAACTGTTGGTGCGTCGTGCTGGCCGGGTGGATCACCAAGGTCTTGGCGTCGCCGATGTTTGCCAGGTGCGAACAAAGCTTGCAGGCGTTGATGAATTTCTTGCCCGCTTCCATGCCACCCTTGATGCCGAATCCCATGATCGCACCTTGGCCGTTGGGCAGGTATTGTTGTCCGCGCTGGTAATCCTTGTGCGATTTCAGTCCGGGGTAATTGACCCACTCGACCGCGTCGTGGGACTCCAGGAATTCGGCGACCTTTTGGGCGTTCTCGCAGTGCCGGGGCATCCGCAGGTGGAGCGTTTCCAGACCTTGCAGGAACAGGAATGCTGCGAAGGGACTCATCGCCGCGCCGGTGTCACGCAACCAATGTGTTCGGGCATGTAGCAGGTAGGCGATGTTACCCATCGGGCGCAAATGCTCTTCGAAGACGGCACCGTGATAGGACGGAGACGGCGCACAGAACTCCGGCCATTTTTCCGGTTGGTCGGCCCATTTGAAGTTGCCGCTGTCGACGATCGCGCCGCCGATGTGTGTGCCGTGGCCGCCGATGAATTTCGTCGTGCTGTAGATCACGATGTCGACGCCGTGCTCGATCGGCTTGAGCAACATGGGGGTCATCACGGTGTTGTCACACAGCACGGGGATGGCGCCGTGGGGGGCGCTGTGTGCCGCGTCGGCGATCGCTTTGAAATCCGGCACGTCGTTCTTGGGATTGCCGATCGATTCCATGTAGACCAGACGCGTGTTCTCGTCGATCAAGCCATGAATCTGTTCGGGATGATCGGGGTCGAAGAAACGAACTTCGATGCCCAGACTCTTGAACGTTTGCGTGAACAGGGTCCAGGTGCCGCCGTACAGCGAAGTGCTGCTGACGATGTTTTGCCCGCTGTGTGCGATCGTCAGGATCGCGGCTGTGATCGCGGCTTGTCCGGATGCGAAACACAGCCCGGTGACGCCGCCGTCGAGTGCCGCCAGCCGTTTTTCCAGCACATCCACGGTGGGGTTCATCAACCGACTGTAGATGTTCCCGAACTCGGTCAGTCCGAACAGCGCGGCGGCATGGTCGGTGTCGTTGAAGGTGTAGCTGGTGGTCGCATAGATCGGCACCGCGCGGGCGTTGGTGGTCGGGTCGGGTTCCTGGCCGGCGTGCAACGCCAGAGTTCCTGGGCGATAATTCTCGCTCATCAATTCGATTCCTGGGGACGGGATTTTGTCGAGAGGGCCGGACAGTTTAGGCCAAACGGACGGGACTGACCACGGTGCGGGTGATCGGCCTATTGCAGCACGACGTCGACGGTTTCGGTTTGGCCTTCCCGCAGGAATTGCACCGTGACCGTCTCGCCGACGCGGTGGTGTTCCAGGGCTTCCAGCATGTCGTTCATGTCGCCAACGGTTGCGTCGCCGATCTTTTGAATGATGTCGCCGGGCCGCACCAGGCTGGATTGTCCGATCACGGTTTCGCGTAGTCCTGCGCGATCGGCGGGGCCGCCGGGAACGATGTGCAGAATCAGCACGCCCTCGACGCCCAGCCGCGTCGTGACGACTTCGCTGAGTTCACGATGGACGCGGATCCCCAGTTGCGGCGGCTCGTAGCGACCGTTGGCGATGATTTGCGGGACGACCCGGTTGACCGTGTCGACGGGGATGGAGAACCCGACGCCCGCCGAGGTGCCCGAGGGGCTGTAGATGGCCGTGTTGACCCCGATCAACCGCCCGGCACTGTCCAGCAACGGACCGCCAGAGTTGCCGGGGTTGATCGCGGCATCGATCTGGATGACCTCTTCAATCGAACGTCCCGTCGGGCTGTCGATCGAGCGGCTCTTGGCCGAGACGACGCCGGTGGTGAGGGTTTGATTGAGTCCGAAGGGATTGCCGATCGCGAACACCGCTTGGCCGACCAGCAAGTCCTCGCTGGTGCCGATTGCCACCGGCCGCAATTTCGCAGCCGGGGCATTGATCTTCAGCACCGCCAGATCGTGGTCGGCCGATCCGCCGACCAAGATCGCTTCGTAGGACGATTGATCCCAGAGCACGACTTTGGCCGAAGACGCGTCTTGCAGGACATGAAAATTGGTCACGATGTGGCCGAATTCGTCCCACATGAAACCGCTGCCCGAACCCGCGTCGACTTCGATGGCCCGTCGCGAAAACGGGCTGGCAACGCGTGATCGGGTCGTCAGGTAAACCACCGACGGGCTGACGGTGCGAAACAGTTCGACCGTCGATTGCTCGAAGGCCGCCAAGTCACCTCGCGGGGTGATCACGCGAGGTATTCCGCTGGCGGCCATGCCGATCCCCAGCCAAACGCGGACGGTCGGCCAGACAAAGACCACGGTGACCAGCGTCAGCAGCAGCCATGTCAGGCGAAGCTGACGACGGAGATCGATCGCGTCTTCGGACTGCATCGGCTTTAGCCCATGTCGATTTCGTAGCCGCTGCGGTACGGCCTGGCGAGCATGCTGTTGGCTTGCGAATCACCGACGATCTGCTCGCTGGTGTTGTCCCATTTCAATTCACGACCGAGTCGTGCGCTGATGCCGGCCAAGTGACAGACGTTGAGCATTTCCATGTGGGTGTGGACGTCGCTGATGGGCTCTTTGCGTTCTTTCGCACAGTGCAGGAAGTTGGCCCAATGAGCCGCCCGCTCGTTCCGCTCCATCGGCAGGTTCTTGTAAACCTTGGCGATCGCGTCTTCGGGCAGCGGGTTGTCTTTCAAATCTTCGACCGGTTTGCCGACCAACTTTCCGCGGTTGACAAAGATCTTGCCCTTGTCGCCGGTGATCAGCACGCCGTTGTCGGTGTCGTTGCGGATGATCATCTTGGTGCCGCCGGGATACATCACGTTGAACAGGAATGCCGTCGCGGTGTTGTAGCGGTCGTTCATGACGGGCTTGCCGTCTTTAAATTCGACCGGATGGGTGGCGGTGCCGCCGATCGACAGCGGGCCTTCGGTTTGACCGTTCAGCTTGAGCGCCCAGTTACAAATGTCGACATGGTGCGCGCCCCAGTCGGTCAGCTTTCCGCCGCTGTATTCGTACCACCAGCGGAATTCGTAGTGACAGTTCGAATTGCCGCGGCCACGATTCTTCTGGCTGGGTAGATTTCTGTAATCGACCTTCGGCGCCGGCCCCAACCAACGATCCCAGTCCAGTCCTTCGGGCACTTCGGCGACGGGGATCGGAGGGCTGGTGGGTGCACCGCCGATTGCGGCTTGGACCTCACGAATCGTTCCGAGTCGTCCTTCGTTGACGATGGCCATCGCCTTGACAAACAGATTGAAGGTACTGCGCTGTTGCGTTCCGACTTGGACGATGCGTCCGGTTTCCTTCTGAACCTTGCGGATCAACTTGCCCTCGTCGATCGTCAACGTGAGTGGTTTTTCGCAGTAAACGTCTTTTCCGGCCAGCATGGCTTCGATCAGTGGCTTGGTGTGCCAGTGGTCGGGCGTGGCGATGTGCACCGCATCGATATCCTTGCGGTCGAGCAGTTCGCGATAGTCGGACGACTGGACGGCTTTGCCGCCGCTGTGTCGTTGGCTGAAGGATTGGCGGCGTCCGGCGTCGACGTCACACACGGCGACGACGTCCACCCAGTCTTTGGCGGAGTTCATGTTGCCGCCCGCCATGCCGCCGGCACCGATGACGCCCATCGCGACGCGGTCGTTCTTGCTCTTGGTTTCGTCGGCGAGCGTTTTCGGCGTCGAATAAAAGTAAGGGACCGAAGCGGCGGCGGAGGCTGCTGCGGCGGTCTTGAGGAATTGGCGACGTTCTTGGCGATGGTTCACCTTGGATCGCTTGGTCATCGGAATGCCTTTATGATGGGGGGACTGGATTGGTGTGGGAAATTTGGAGATCAGGACTGGGTATCGGAACGGCGCAAGCGGATGGGGATCGGTGACGATCCATCGGTCGCGTCCGGTATCGGAGCCAGCGCCCTATGGTAACTGCAATCGGGCCCTTTGGGGCAGCCTGCGATCCAGCGAAAAGTGACCATCTCGTTAATGTTTGAAGGAGAGGAAACGGTGGAATTTGACTGTCCGATGTGCGGAAAACACTACCAGGCCGGCGCCGAAATGGCGGGAAAAGAGGTCCATTGCAAGGCCTGTCGCCAGACATTTCGTGTCCCGGGAGGCTCCTCGACCGCTCCGACGGGTGGTTTTTCCGGTCTGGATTCCACCACCGACGGCGATGACCGGTTCTCAGCCGGTGAGATCGAAATGAGCACCGCGCCGGTCACGATGCGGGGCGGACAATCCGGGGACGGAGTCAGCCGCCGCAGTGACGAGATCGACTATGAAGTTTTCGGCCACGAGACCCAATACGTCGAAATCACGCTCGATCCGGGAGAGCAGACGATCGCCGAAGCGGGCGCGCTGATGTACATGACCGAAGGCGTCGAGATGGCGACCGTCTTCGGCGACCCGTCCAAGCAAGACAGCAGCCTGTTCGGCAAGGTCTTGTCGGCGGGCAAGCGGGCGCTGACCGGCGAGGCGCTGTTCATGACAACCTTTACCAATCAGGGCCGCGGGCAAGCCAAGGTCGCCTTCGGAGCCCCCCATCCCGGACGCATGATTCCGCTGCACCTGGATCAACTCGGCGGCGAAATCATCTGCCAGAAAGATGCCTTCTTGTGCGGGGCGCGCGGGATCACGGTGGACATCGCCTTTCAAAAGAAGATCGGTGCGGGGCTGTTCGGCGGCGAAGGTTTCATCATGCAGCGGCTCAAGGGCGACGGCATCGCGGTCATTCACGCCGGCGGAACGATGATGTACCGCGAACTGGAACCCGGCGAGACGCTGCGGTTGGACACCGGATGCTTGATGGCAATGGGGCCATCGGTCCACTACGACATCCAGTTCGTCGGCGGCCTGAAGAACGCGTTCTTCGGCGGCGAAGGGCTGTTTCTGGCCACCGTGCGCGGCCCCGGTCCGGTGTGGTTGCAATCCCTGCCGTTCTCACGGTTCGCCGGACGACTCGCCGCAGCGATTCCCTCGGCCGGAAACACCCGCAAGGGCGAAGGCTCGCTGTTGGGCGGTTTGGGCGAAATGTTCATGGGGGACTGAGGGCGCCGACTCGGCTGACATCCCAGCGGAACGCGTCTGCGAGCGGTGCGTGGCGGATTCGGGGCAAACACGCGCCACTGGCTGACGCCGCGTGCTGAGATGCGGCATCCCAGCGGGAAGCGTGAGCGAGCGGCGCGTGGTGGGATCACGGGTTTGCTTTTTTGTGCCCGGCTGCGATAACTAGGGAATCACCACTCCGGCCCAACCGCCCCCAAAACCCTGCGAGCCAAATGATGTCCGAATCGACCGAATCTCTCGAATCAAAACTGGCGCTCGCGATCGAGCAGCGCGACGCCGTTCTGGTTCGTCAATTGTTCGACTCGGCAGAGTTTGTGCTGCTGACGATGTCGGATGAGGAAGATGATGATGACGAAGAAGGTGCCAGCGTCTTCAGCACCGAACTGGACGGGATGCATTTGTTGGTCGCATTCACCAACGAGCAAGCCGCCGGAGATTTCGTCCATTCGATGGAAGAGATGTACGAAGAGGGAGACGAAATCGAAGGCTACGTTCTCGACGGCGACGCACTGCTGCAATACATGCCTCCCGAACACGGTTTGTATCTCAACCCCGAGAGCGATGAATCACTCGTGATCGATCAAGAGCTCTTGGACTTGGTACTAAAATCTGAGGCGTGACGCCCAATCCCTATCAAGCTCCGCGGACGGATTCGCTTTCCGCCCAGCAATCGCCCCCGCCGAGTCACTTCGTTCCGGGCCGCTTGGAATTCAAAGGCAACGTGACGCCGCAGCATCATCGTGATGCGGTCATCAAGGCTGGAATCCGAACCGAGTACCGCAACACGACACGCGTGATGTTCGTCCTGGCCGGCTTGTTCGCGCTGTTGTCCGGCGTGCTGGTGTTGGTCTCCGGCAACCTGGACGCCACCAACCTGCTTCGCACGCTGCTGGCGACCGCCGTGCTGATGGTCGGCGTTGTCCTCTTTTGTCGCCACCAGCGTTGGTTGATCGGGACCCGCATCCCTAGCTTTCAACTGGCCTTGGGGCCGATCCAAGGTTGGATCGACCGAGACGGTTTGTGGATCGAAACCAAACAGAGCCAAGCCTATTGGCCGCTCTCCAAGCTCATCTCCTGCGCCGCAACCCACGAGCTGTGGGTACTCAGCTTCGGAAAGGAGCAGACGTTTTGGCAAACGCTTCCGATCGATGCGTTCGCCGACCCGGCGTCGGCCCGAAGCGTGGCGGCGGACCTGCAGCGAGCCTTTCCGCCCCAGTTGCCGCAACTCCTGGACGAACGGAAGCGAACGCCGCCGGAGGCTGTGAGCCTGTTTTCGATGCCCGGGGATGCAATCGAGTTTGAAGGAAACTTTTACGAGGACTGTGCGCGGGGAACGCGTTTGTTGACGGCCACCAAACAAGCGGTGGTGCGGACTTGGGTCGCGTTGGCCGTCCTTCTGGCCAGTCTGTTGTTGAGCATCTTTGTGCTGACGGGGTTTCGCATGCTGTATGTCGCTCTGGCGGCTCTGTGGATCACCATTTTGGTGGCGAGCATCTTTGTGCGCGTCTGGCGCGCTCGTCGTGCGGCAAAACAAAAGGGCCGAATGATCGCTTGGTATTCCAGGGGCTGGCTCGATGATCAAGGGTACTGTGCGATGACGTCGCTGGGGCAGACACGGGCGACTTGGCAATTCTTTGATCACGTTGAAATCACCGAGGACTCCATCGGGCTGTATCCGCACCAGGACGACGTCGCCTGCTGCCTGGTCTCGCGTGAACAGTTTGCCAACGCCGACGATTGGAACCGAGCGACCGAGTTGGTGCGGGAGAAATTTGTGGCGTAGGCGTTCAGCTTGTGTGGAAAGCAGCGAACAAGCTGGGCGCTTGGGGAGTCGCAAGCTGGAAGCGTAAGCCACTGGCAAGCTAGCCCAGCCACCAAGCTCCGACGGCGAGCCAGGTGGGGATCAAGATGATGCCCGCGACGGAGGTCCACAAGACGACTCGCAAGGAGGTTTCGGTGTCGCGCCCGTAGAGCTTGGTCAAGACGATCGGAAAGACCGCCGCCGGCATCGCCGCCTGCAACATCACGACCGTACGCAGGTCGGGACTTTGCACCACCCAGCCGCCGACGCCGAGCATCAACAGCGGCAAGATCAGCTGGCGGACGCCGATCCCTGCCGCGATCACCCGTGCGTCGGCCAGCCAGGATTGATCGCGGATGAAGTCGACGATGATCGCGCCACTGAGCAACAATCCCAGCGGAATCGCGCACGACCCCAACGTTCCGATCGCCGTCGCCAGGGGAGTTGGGATGGATTGTGCCCACCCCATGGCACTGAGGAAAATAGAGAACACGACCGCCCACAACGGTGGGCTGATCAACGTTTTTTTCCAACCGTCCCGCCCCGACCCGCTGATGATCGCAATCCCGATGCTCCACAGGGCCATGGTGACCCCCACGTTATGCAGAATCAGGTCGATCATCGCGGTGGGATAAAACTGTTCGGCCAACGGCAGCGGGATGTAACCGTAATTGCAAATCCCCGCGCTCAAGGCGAAGGCTCGCTGAGACGAATCGCTGACCAGCCCGAACCAGCGTCCGACCACCGAACGGGCAAAGCCAAACGCCAGAAACAATCCAAAGGCGGTCGACACGAATCCGAACAGCGGGGGTTGCCACGCCGTGGAGATCTCACCGATCTCGCTGCTCTGCGAAAACTGGTGCACAAAGTACGCCGGCAGCATGACGTTGGCGGTCAGATTGGCCAGCGTCCGATCGGCTTCGGCGGTCAACCATCCGAGCGATCGGCAGGCGGCCCCCACGCCCATCACCAGAAAGACACCGAGGACGGACGCGATGATGGGCCAAAAGTCTTGCATGCCGCCCAACATAAACCCAAGCCTTCGCGGGCGTAAGAAGTCGTCGCGGCAAGGTGAAAATGCCAACCGACTCCCGCACGGCAATGGCGCCCAACGTTCGTTTAGCCGCAATGTGTGGCGGAGCCACCGGAGCATTGCGTTCCCAGGCGGAGCCTTGGAACGAGAAAACTCAGGCTCGGCGTAGCCTCTCGATCCGCAACAGCGACGTGTCGAGGGTCGTCCCGCCATCGAGGGCGAGTTGGCAGGCGATTTCACCGAGGACGCTGGTGAACTTGAACCCGTGCCCGGACAACCCGGCGACGATCGCGACTCGGGGTTGGTCCGGATGCACATCCACAATGAAGTGTTCGTCCGGCGTCATCGTGTAGTAGCACCCTGATTGCGCTTGCAGGTGATCGCCGACACCAGGCAAGAACGCCTTGAGATAGTCTTCAATCAATGATTGATCTGCGCCATCGGTCGGGTGCGGGGACGTCGGAATCTCGACCGGCGTTCCACCACTGTGCCGCGCAACTTTCAACCCATCCCGTCCAATGGAGGGGAAACCGTAAAAGTATCCCGCCGGGGTTTCATGAAAGAAACAGGGAAAACCGTCGCGTTGGTCGTAGCCCGTCTGTTGCGGTGCATACCAATATTGATACTTGCGGAGCACACTCAGCCGGATCCCCAAGCCGGAAAGCAGTTGCCCGCTCCAGGGGCCGCCGGCGATGACCAGTCGCTCGGCGTGTTCGACGCCGTCGTCGGTGGCCACTTCAACGCCGTGTGGGGTCGCCCGCCAATGACGAACCGGTCGTTCATGTTGCAGCGTCGCCGATGCCTGTTCGGCCAGGCGTAGATGGGCTTCCACACAAGCTTCGACGCGCAAGTACCCGGCGTCTTTTTCGATCACGGCCTGCCATTGGCCCAGTGAGTGCGACTCTGGTACGGCCAATCCCGGCCATCGACGCGCCACTTCGGCGACTGAAAGTTCTTCGATCGCCAGTCCATGCTCCGCTGCGCTTCGCAATACACCGGGAATGACCACGCCATCCTTCGGCCCCCATTCAACCAAGCCTGTTCGATGAAACAGATGATCATCGGCGGCCTGTTCCAATTCGTTCCACAGTTCGTAGCCGCGGCGCAGCAACGGAACGTAGGACGGATGTTCGAAATAAGCTTGACGAATGATGCGTGTCTTTCCGTGCGAGCTGCCAAAGGTGTGGATGCGTTGGTGCTGGTCCAGCCCCAGAACACGGCAACCCCTGGCAGCCAAATGATAGGCGGCGGCACTACCGGCACCGCCGAGCCCGATCACGATCACATCCCAATTTGCCATCGCAGACTCTTTCGATGTAACGGCACGAAACAGCGCGGCTCATTCGTCCGGCCAGCCGGCCAATTCGAATTTCTTTTTCGTGTTTGCCGTGTGGTCGTCGTAGTGTCGATCCATTTGCCGCAACAGTCCTCGCAATGTCCAACGGCTTCCCGGCGCCCTGACGTCGAGATTGATGCCGCGAAGCAAGTAGGCGAACCGTCGTGTGAAGTCGCTGACACGTTGCATTTGTCGTGCCTCTTCCTTCCCGTCCCAATCGGGGTGGGCTGCCACGTAGTCGGGCGGCATCTGTTTCGGATTTAAATCCATCACCGGAATCGTCGGGTCGAGCGCGTGATAGATCTGCGAAAAGAATAGCAGCTGACGCCCCATCATGTGCTCGGCGTTCCAGCGTGGCGTATGCGTCCCGTTGGCGGGCCGGAAATTCAATTGATTCGCGCTCAGCGGGCTGAACACGGTTTGGGAACGACTGCACGACGCTTCCATCTCCTTCATCAACGATTCGAGCTCCTCGGACAGTTCGTACGGCTTGTGGTTCAGCTTCACCAACCGTGTTGGCTGATCGCGATCGGTGGTCGGAGAGATCGCGAACGTGTTGTGGTCCACTTCGGTGATCTCGCCGGACGCGTCAATCGAGTCTGCGAACAGCTTGGCGGCTTCGTCGGCGAGCTGGGATGGCAGCAGCACGTAGCGGGGTTGCACGGCTTTGATCCACGCGGTGGTTGCGGCATCGGCATCCGGGACATCCTTGGGCAATGGGATGACCACAACGTCAGGCATCGTTTTCTCATCGGCGAGCGAGGCGCCGGCGACGGACGCATCGCCCAGGACGGCGACACGGACACCGTCGGTTCGGACCAACATTCCGGCGGCTTTGTTGTCTTGACCGGACATCGAAGTCACGTGAATCGATCCGGCATTCGCGTTTTGATCGGTCGCCGCTGTCCAAGTTGCGGCGTCGTCATTGGCCCGTCGGGACCAGACATGATCGACCCCGCCGCGGCTGGTGATATGCTTTTGAAAGGGACTGTCGGGGAACTGCCGGGGTGAACGGCTGGTTGAAACCGCCACCCGTAGCCCCCAGTGGTTTTCGATGCTGACGCGACCATCGGGCCACAATCGAATCGCAAGCGGTTCGCCGTCCGCCGCGATCACGGGACTCGGCGCGGTGCTCATCAGGACGGCGACGACACACGTGGCACCGTAAAGTATTGGGGCCAACGGCCATATTCTGGAGGTGGGCATAGATCAATCCGTATCCGATCCGTTATTTTGATCAAGCGACGCACTGACGCCTGTTCCAAGTCGTTCCACTTTAACGTAAATGATCACGATCGAATCGATCCAAATGGGAAAAGTGGTGACCGAGGGTGACCCGAACTCACGTGACGCGATGTCGCGTCAGTGGACGAGTGCCTTTCGAAAGACATGTGTCGACGGAGCGGTTTCGGTCAATGAATTAGGCCTCATCGGTGACCAGGTTGCCGACCGGAAGAATCACGGCGGACCGGAAAAGGCGATCCTCTGCTACGCCGGTGTTCACTATCGATCTTGGGCCGACGAGCATCCCGAGCTCGACTTTTCGGCCGGCGGATTCGGAGAAAATTTGACACTCGGTGGCGTGACCGAGTCCGATGTTTGTATCGGTGATCGTTTCCGGTCCGGCGAGTGTGTTCTGGAGGTCAGCCAACCTCGTCAGCCGTGCTGGAAGATCGCGCGGCGCTGGCAGACCAAATCGATGACCAAAGAGGTCACGCAGACAGGACGCACCGGATGGTATGTGCGGGTCATCGCCGGCGGATCGTTGACATCGGGTTCAGAGCTGGAATTGATCAGCCGGCCCAACGCCGATTGGACCATCGCCCGCGCGAACGATGTCCTTTACGGACGCGAAGTCGATCGGATGGCCGTTCACGCTCTCATGCATCTCCCCGAACTGTCGCGGGAATGGCAGGACGCACTGGCGTAATAATCTCACTCTCAGGAATCCCCAGAACATGTCACGACCTAGCGACGACAGGATCATCGAGTCCATTCGGCTCTATCGCGAAGCCCTCGCGGAGACGAAAGCCCTCTACATCGAAGGGGGCCAATTGGTGCGTGGATCCTACGGCTGGCTGGGAGGCGGTGACGATCCCGATGCGGCGTCGCTCGCAGAGCAGATGAATGAGCTGCACCAGGGATTCCTGATGAAAGTCTTCGCGACCGTTGTGCCCGACGCGAGTGCCAAGAACCTGGAGCAGCGGCAACTCGGCCGCGTGCTGTTGGAACACATCTGGGGCAAGTCGGTGCTGGGCAGCCAACTGCACGAAGCCGTCGATTGGCTGATCAGCGCGGCAGATGACTTCCAGTGGTCCGATTTGGTGCGGCCGTTCGTCGAACTGCCGGAACTCCGCGGCCACTGGGGCGAACTGGAAACATTGGCCATGCGGATGGCAACCCTGTTGACGTCGGTCGACGGAACGGTCAGCGCGTCGGACAACGAACGCATCGAGTCGATGAAACAGCAGTTCGATGTTGCCCGTGGTCGCGCGCCGGAAACCTTGGTCAGCGAAACGGACACGTCGAACGCCCGCGACGCCCTGAAGTGGTTGCGCGAAGAAGCCAAACGACTCCGAGAAGGCGTCGGACCGACTGCCGCCGAAAAACCGACTCCGGTTGCCGGCCCGGGCGGAGGCGTGGGATCCGTCGTCGCCCCCAAACCGGTTGACCGCGCGAGCGAGGACCAACCGATCGACGAACGGACCCCCGAACAGCGATTGGCCGACGCCAAGGCCAAGCTGGACAGCCTGATCGGGCTGGAAAACATCAAAGATCAGATCACGACGTTGACCAATTTCTTGGCGATGGAACGTCGCCGAAAGGAACTGGATTTGCCGACATCACGTCCCAGTCTGCACATGGCCTTTGTCGGCAACCCGGGAACCGGAAAGACCACCGTTGCCCGCATCATCGCCGAGATCTACGGGGCGCTGGGGATTTTGGAGAAAGGCCATTTGGTGGAAACCGATCGCAGCGGGCTGGTCGCCGAATACGCCGGACAGACCGGTCCCAAAACCAACGCCAAGATCGATGAAGCGCTCGACGGCGTGTTGTTCATCGACGAAGCCTACACGTTGATCGACGAGAGCGGCCAAGACCAGTATGGCCGCGAAGCCATTCAAACCTTGCTCAAGCGGATGGAAGATCAACGCGACCGACTGGTGGTCATCCTGGCCGGTTATCCGGTCGAAATGCGGCAAATGATTCGCAGCAATCCGGGGCTCAGCAGCCGCGTCGGAACAACGATGCAGTTCTCGGACTATTCGCCCGAAGCGTTGTGCCGGATCTTTGAGTTGCTGGCCAAGAAATCGAAGTACACCCTGCCGACCGAATCACGTCGTCGACTGCTGCGCGGATTCACCTACCTGTACGCCAAACGCGACCGGCATTTCGGCAACGGACGGACTTCACGCAACAGCTTGGAGCGGAGCGTCCGCCGATTGGCCAATCGGATCGCGACGGTCGAAGAGGTGACGCGTGAATTGCTCACGACGCTTGAGCCGGAGGATATCGAAGTGGCGGGTGTGGATCCGATGCACTTAAAAGCCATGGCGGCCGAGTCGGGCAAGGTGCGTGTCGAGTGCAAGGGCATCCCGCAAGTCATCGACGATCAACTGCTGGGGACCGAAGTGAAGTGCGAATCCTGCGGCGAAATGTTCTTCGCCGACTGGGGCGAGCCCGTGTTGGAACTCCCTGCGGGCGAGGAAGAGGCGTTGTAGTCCTGTTCAACCCCATTGGGGTTGGCGGCCCGGAGGTAACCATGACTTGGGGTGCGCTATCGCGACCCCAAGCTCTGTTGTGACACGCCGCTGGCGATGCGGCCGCGATGCGGCTTGTGTGGTGGATGGATGTCCCCGCGACGCCGTCGGCGTTACACCGCAGAGCGGTGCAACAACACAGTCCGGGGTCGCGGGGGCACCCCAGGTAGTGGCACAACGTGAATGGAACGCCAGCGGCGTTCAACATCGACGCGAGATAGTCGGGCGGCGCGAACGGCGTTGGTGAAACGGCGGGCGCACCGTATTCAATCCCAGACGTACCGTTCGTCGATTTCAATGTGGTAGCGTTTACAAACCCTCCGAAACTCGTCTTGGAAGGATTCTTTGCGATGATGAATTTCCTGGTCGCGGATGTACTCCGTCAATCCGTCGACGTGCCCGGGGCTGATCGAAAACGCACCATAGCCCGTTTGCCAATAGAAATTCCTGATGGACGATTCTTGCTTGATCCAATCACTGCTCGGGCGTTTGAGCGACTGGACGAATTTGGCGATGTCGATTGTCTTGCCGAGCCGACAGAGCAGGTGAACGTGGTCTTCGACTCCACCAATGATCACGGCCGGGCAACCTTGTTTGTTACAGATCCCGGCTTTGTACGCGAACAGTCGTTGCCGAAATTCAGGGTCCTTCAAGAAGGGCCTTCGGCTTTTCGTCGAATAGATGAGGTGGACGTAGATTTGAACCAGCGATTGCCCCACTTGATCGCCTCCAGTGATTCGTCATGTGATCCAACCGCCGCAGATCCGATTATTCAACCCCGTTGGGGTTGGCGGCCCGGTGGTGGGCGGGACTGACGCGACCCCAAGCTTTGTTGTGACACGCCGCTGGCGTGGAACCGCGATGCGGTTCGTTTCGTTCGCCGATCTGTATAGCATCTGCGGCGTCTTTCGCAAAAAAACTTCGCCAGTTTGGGGGTGTGGCGTCATGTTCAACCCCATTGGGGTTGGCGGCCTGGAGGTGACCAGGACGTGGGGTGCGCTATCGCGACCCCAAGCTCTGTTGTGGCACGCCGTTGGCGTGGTGGCCGCGATGCGGTTGGTCGGATCATCGGGCGCCCGTGACGGGCCTGGGGAACAGCGCCGGTGATTGTCCATTCCCACGACGCCGTCGGCGTCACACCGCAGAGCGGTGAAACAACACAGCCCGGGGTCGCGGAGCGCACCCCGGGTAAGTCACCCATCATGGCACGGAACCCCAACGGGGTTCAACAATGGGCGGCCGGCGCGAAAGGTGATGGGATCGCGCCATCGTGTTCAACCCCGTTGGGGTTGGCGGCCCGGTGGTGGGTGGGACTTGGGGTGCGCTACCGCGACCCCAAGCTTGGTTGTGGCACGCCGCTGGCGTGACGGCCGCGATGCGACGCCAGCGACCCTGCAGGATTCACGACACCGCATGCCTTCTCCCTCATTCGGATGTTTAATTTTATCCGGAGGAGGGGGTGTGGGGGCGGATAAATCTGCAAACTCGCAGTCAATAAGCTGGACAGTTTGTAGGATTTACGTATGATCGGGACTTGGCTGTAGGTCGTCAATCGCTGTCATTGGAGTAGGTAATGCGTGGTTTTGTCTCCCTTTGTGCCCTGGCTCTTGCTGTGGGAATTGCTTCCGAGGCTTCTGCAGCTGCTGTGTTGAGGTACTCGTCCGATGGGACAGCGGGAAGTGCGAGAGACAACTTAGTTGTGCTCGCTGACGCGGGCGATACCGTACGTCTTTCGGTTTTCGTCTTTCAGGATCCCGGTGACACCCGCATCGCTGCAACTGGCCTGACGACCGCGGGATTTCAAGCGAATTTCAACGCGGGTGTGGGCGTTGTTTCCAATGCGACGACGGACGCCGGATTCAGCTTTGGTCCACCAGCAACATTTGACAACGTCGCGGGGACGGTCGTCTCGGGCGGTGGAGTGAATTTCTTTTCACCGTTGCGTCCTGGTAAGGATACCGGAAACGCATTGATTGGTTTCTTCGATTACACGGTACAACAAAGCGGAAGCACGACGACGTTTACGTTTACCGATCCGAACCCGGGGTCAACTGCGGACAATGTTCTCGATGATGCCTCGTTCACGAACCTTGATCCAGAGCTTTTCGCAAACGCGGGAACCATTACGATTACCTCGGTGCCAGAGCCGACGGCCATGTTAGCTCTCAGCGGAGTCGGCTGTATGGTGTTGTTACGTCGCCGCCGTCGCTAAGACGAAAGCCCTGGGGATACCCGCCATCAAGGCACCGCCGATTGCGAATCGGTGGTGCCTTTTTTTTGAGGTGAACGCGGCTTGCCGATCAAAGCTCAAGCCGTGTCAAGTGGTTCTTGCGGCATCATCGCTCCAACGACTTGATCCAGATGTTTTTGAATTGAACCAGGCTGGAGGCGGGCTTGAGTTTGCCGTCCTTTCCGGGGCCGCCGTGGTGTTGTAGCACGATCGGACCCCGCGCGGGGATGCCCGGTAATTTCGCTTGCTCCAGTACCAGCTGGTCATTCAGGAGCACCGTGACCCTGTCTCCGATCAAGATGATCACGAACGAATTCCACTGGCCGATCGGCTTGTCGGCGTTGATCCGTGGGGTGACGCCGGCACGGATTTCCGGAGGCGTGTTGGGGTTGTTGCGAATCCCATACACCTCGCCCGAACCGACCGGCCAGCGCCAGATGTTCAGCTGGGCTTGGGGATGCCCGCGCAGGTAGATCCCGGAGTCGGCGTTGGGCATTTTGATCGTCAGCTTCTTGCCGGCGGCATCGGTCAGGTAGCTTCCATCGCCGAGCACGATCGGGACGTCGTAGGACCCGGAGGCTTCTTTGAGCCGCCAATCGATCTTCAAGATGAAGTCGCCGTACTCCGCGGCGGTCTTCAAATTTCGGTCCCCGCTTGCCTCGCTACGTGCGTCGTAGTCGATGACGCCGTCGACGACTTTCCAGTGGCCGTTGTCGCCTTCGGGGACCACCCAGCCGGAGAGGTCGTTGCCGTTGAACAGGGACTGAAAACCGTCTTCGATCTCATATTGAGCGCTGGCGGCAACGCTCCACAGAAGGTTGCTGACAATCAGCAAGACGATGGATTGAGACAGCCGCATGATGATGCTCCGAAAGGTGCTGGGGAATTGGAACGCCGTAGTGTAACCTCGTTGTCCGATGCGTGCCGCTTGGCGGCCGATCGATCACGCTTTCAAACCCGACGTCTGATCTTGACGCTTTCATCCAATACGACCGCCACCGATGCACCCGCGACGGCGGCGATGCCGCCGATTGCAGCCAACCGGTTTGCCCGGGTCTGGGCCATCGGGCTGGGGGTTTTGATCCTGGTCACGTTTCCAATCTGGATCCCGTCCTGGGGGCGCGACCCCGGTTTTCCACCCGTTCCTTGGATCGCGGTGCCCGGTGTCGAGTGGTTGGCTAACGCGGTGGAAGCTTTCGCACTGGTCGTCCTGCTGGTCGGTTTGGCAGCGGCCGTCTATCGCGGTGCCGACCGATGGTGCTGGTGGAGCGTTGCCGCGGCGCTTGCGGTTTTGATCATGTTGGACCAGCATCGCTTGCAACCCTGGGCGTACCAGTCGCTGCTGTATGCCGTCCTGCTCGCCGGGATGTCATGGCGGGAAGGACGCTGCTGGGTGATTGCGATTGCGATCAGCATCTATTTCTACAGCGCGTCGGGCAAGTTTGATTACCAGTTTGTTCACACCGTAGGCCATCAAATGGTCCAAACGCTCGCCGGTCCGATCGGCGGTATTGGCGATGCGACCGCAACAAAGCTCGCCTTTGGGCTGCCGGCCGGTGAGCTTGCGATCGCGATTGCGTTGGCGTTTCCCCGGACACGCCGAATCGGCGGAGTTTGCGCCATCGCGATGCATGTGACGTTGATCGGGTTGCTCGGCCCGTGGTCACTCTCGCACAGCTTGGGCGTGTTGGCATGGAACGGATTGCTGGCTATCCAGGCGGCGTTGTTGTTCGTCGTCCCCCCGCAACCGATGGAGCGAACCGCTCGGCAAGTTCCGCTGCCGGCACGGCATCTGCTCCGCTGGCCGATTCGTCTGGCGGTCGCCGCAGTCTTGCTTTTTCCCCTGACCGAACGATCGGGGTATTGGGATCATTGGACGTCGTGGGCACTGTACTCGCCACACAACAGCCGCGCCGAAATCCAAATCCATCAGTCTGCGATCGATCGGATGCCGAGTGACGTCGCAGCTTATTTGGACGACCCGGATGGTGATCGATGGAGTGACTTGGACATCGGGCAATGGTCGCTGGAGCGTCGCTGGGTGCCCGTTTATCCGCAAGCCAGGTATCAGCTCGATCTGGCCGTCCAGCTTGCCGAGCGACACGATTTGGATCAGGCGATTCGTGTGAAGCTGAAACGTGTTTCGAATCGTTGGACCGGGGAGCGTCAAGAAATATTCTTGATCGGTGCATCGGAATTGAAGCGAGAGGCGGGGCGGTATTGGCTGGGTGCCGTGTCGCCGTAGTTATCCGTCGCCTTTTAGACGTCGGGCGCGATCGGCTTGGCGATTGAATCGGGATCTGCGGGGTCCACGGTGAGCCGCTGGCCGTCAGGCCTCGGGCGGACGCCGCAATGCCCGGCCGCCTACGCGTCACGGCTCACAAAATCAACAACCCGCGAGCCGTCCGGTGACGCAAGACCGGAGACTCCGCATCACGACACCTCACGGCCCGCCATACTCATACAACGAAAACGCCTCGCCAAGCCCTTGGGTGATCAGATACACCTGATCGGCCGGCAACGTTCCGATCCGGTCCACCGAACCGTCCGGCCAGGTCACCGACAGATCCGTCACCCGATTCGCCTCGGCGAGACCCGCGATCAACGTTTTTTCATTGCTGCAAAAGTACCCGTCGCCGGCGAGCGACCAGACTGTTCGCGATCGGCCGTTACAGCGAAAACGGATCACCGCCCCCACCGCATCGCGATTGCTGTCGGTGCCGACCAATCGGAATGCGATCCGATGATTTTGAGATTCGGTTTCGTTGATCAGCAGACGCACTTGCTCGTGCGTGTGCGTGACCATCACGTCGTTTCGACCATCGCGGTTCACGTCGGTCGTCCACAGCGCTCGGCCGACGTGCGGTGTCCTGAAATACTCGCCCCAGGCGTCGTCTTCGACCCACTCAAATCGACCGGTCGCACCGCGGCGGAACAACTGCATCGGCAATTCGTAAGGCGGAACGTCCGGTCCGGAAAACTCGCCGATGTGCCCGTTGGTCACGATGATTTCGTCGATCCCATCATTGTCCATGTCAATCGCTTGGGTGCCGAAGCCGACCTGGGACAGTGTCGGTTCCACCAACCCCAGCTTTCCCGTCTCGTCTTTCCACATCCCCGGCGAGATCTGTTCGTAGAACACGTTGTACTCACGGGCGAATCCGGTGACGTAAAAATCAAGGTCACCGTCCAAATCAAAATCGCTGCTGGCGATCCCCATCGACGCCTGGGCCCGAGTCACCGCGTCGACGGCGACACCACGTGCGGACGCAGTTTCGTCGAGTTTCATCGGCTCGCCGGCAGCGCGCGTGTAAAAGGCGTTGCGCGACATGTCGTTGGCGACAAAAATCCCCAGGTTTTGACCATCGAGCGCGCCGGCAACAATCCCCAGACCGCGTCCGGGGGAAGAACGGTCGATCCACGTGTCGGTCACGTCTTCAAATTCGCCCGTCCCCGTCGCGACGAAAAACTGATCGTACTCGGCGGGGAATTTTAATGGATGACAGGGACCCAAGACGCCTTCCTCATTAGGGCACGCCTCGTCCAAATTCTCAACGGTCTTGCAATAGTTCGTCACCAGCAGGTCCGAGATCGAATCACCATTGATGTCGACCATCGCTGCGGAGGTGGACCAGGCGGGCGGTTGGTCGTCGCGAAGTCGTTGGGTGCAGTCGGTGAAGCTGCCGTCGCCGTTGTTGTGCAGCAAACGATTCGCCCCGAGGTTCGCAAAGAACAGGTCTGGAAAACCATCGCCGTTGAAGTCTCCGATCGCGACTCCCTGGCCAAAGCCACGGTCGGCCACACCCGCCATCGGACTGACCCGTACGAACCTTTCTCCCAGGTTGCGCATCAAATCGTTGGCGATCGAGTCGTTCTGCAGCATCGTCCCGCCCGCGTTCATCATCATCAGGTCGGGATGACCATCCAAGTCATAGTCGATCGCGCCCCCACCGACGCCTGTGGAACGAATCAGCGCCGCCAACCGCGCGTTGGTCGGATTGTTACCTTGGCCGACCGCATCTAAACCCCAACGACCCGATTGTTCCGACATTACCAGATGATCGTGGGAAGGAATCGTCGCGATGACGGACGACCGCAACTCGACTGCCGATGCGGATCCCAACTGCGGCGGAGGCAGGAATGCCAAATCAAGGCGTCCCGACGCGTTCTGCGTGGAAACCCATTCCTGACTTTGGCCGAGCTGGCGAACGATTTCATTTCGCAACGCTTCCAACTGATCGCTGGGATCTTCCGACAGGGTGGTTGCCACCGCGGACCAGGCTTCCGCTTCCCAGACACGACCCGCGTCCAGCAGCGAACGCGCAACCTGCGCCGCCCCGGTTTGGCTGATCGAACCACCGCCGGTGAATTCATTGAAACGTTCCCGTAGAGTCAACAAGGCGTCCGCATGGTCGGACACAATCGCCAGCTGTTCCTTCGAAATCGAATTGCGAAACTCTGACTCGCCGGCACGCAGACGCTGAATCGCGAATCGCAATTGATCCCACGCCAGACTGTTGCTCGAATCACGACGTGTCGCTTCCCAGTAGGCCCGAACCGCCGCAGCCGTTTCTCCGTTGTTCATCGCCAAATCGCCCAGGGTCAGCCAATAGCCGGCGAAATCGGGGCTGCGCCGCGGCGCGGTTTCGATCCATTGAGGTAGCTGTTCCCAACGCCCCGCCAATACCAACGCTTGTCCGTACATCGCATGCGCCGGCGCGAAATCGGGATGATGCTGCAAAATATCCTCCAAGACTTCGATCGCCCGGGTCGCGTCGTGTCGATAGAGGAAGAGGAACGCGTCGGACAGACGCACGCGGCGATCGGTGGGATTGCGTTGCAACAATCGAGACGCCGTGTTTTCCGACAGACGTCGCGATGACCTTTCTGTGGTCGCCAACAGCAAGGAAAGATCAAACGCACGATTCTGGATCAACGCCTTCAGGTGCGGACCGATCCGATCGGTGCGTTGGACCTCGGCCAGAAATCCGACCAACATGCGACGCTGCGGGTTGGCTTCGGGATGCATCGCCACCGATTGCTCCAGCAGATCGATCGCCGGATAGATCTCACCGACTTCGACCAGCGCCTGGACCGCCAAGTTCACCCGAGCGGGAGGACGGTAATTCGCCAGCCTGGCAGCTTCGACCAACAAATTCGCGGCGTCTCGTTTGCGGCCACAGTAGGCATTGACCTTGGCCACCAGCGAGACCAAATCGGGGTCGTTGGGGTCGGCGATCAGCGCCGATTTTGCGTAGCGATCGGCCCGTTGCCAGTCTCCCGCTTGCATCGCCGATTCCATCAGCGCCCGTGGATCCTGTGACTCGCCGGCCACCCCCGATGAGGCTCCACCCGATGCCGGGGTGTCGTTCGATTGCGACCTGTCGCAGCCGCCAGCCAGCACCCCACACAGCACGCCGACCATCACACCCTTTCGAAGACGGTCGCAAAGCGAACGAGACGGATTGGCGTCTGACGGAGCGCCGCGGGTGGAGAAAAGGTCCTGAATCACGCTTTGAACTTCGAGAGGAGACGGATGCCGACCTGACCCGAATGGCACGGACATAAGTGTTGGTGTGCAGG